>DAIQBQ010000052.1:0-13006 GCA_036781065.1 Actinomycetota bacterium | reverse complement strand
CATCAGGTAGTCGACGTAGTGATAGGGGAAGCCGGGCGGGTGGACGATCGCGCTGCCGAACACGTAGCGGAACAGCAGCACGAACATCACCGGCTGGATCGTCGAGAAGATCATCAGCGTTGGGACCCGGGCGTAACGGATCAGGTTGCGTTTGGTGACCGCCATCACGTCGACGAGCAGATGCCCGCTCGTCGAGGCCTGGGCATGGCCGGGGGCGCCCTCCGGGCCGGCCTCGACTGCGGTCGTGCTCATGACGCCCTCCTCCTTCCCCGGGTCTTCTTCCCCGCCGCCTCCTTGGCCGCCGCCTCCGCCTCCTCGGCGCTGTGACCGGTCAACCGCATGAACACGTCGTCCAGCGTTGGCCGGCGCATCGCCAGGTCGGTGAAGCCGACGCCACCGGCGTCGAGCCGCCGGACGGTCTCGGCGAGCACCTCCGGCCCCTTGTCCCCGGCCGGGACCGCGATCGTCCGGGTGATGTCGTCCAGCTGGACCTCAGCCACGCCCAGACTCGAGAGGTCCTGGGCGGCGGCGCTCAGCTGCGCCGGGTCGGCGATCGTCACCTCGACCATCTCGCCCCCGATCTTCGACTTCAGCTCGTCGGCGGTCCCCTCGGCGATCACCCGGCCCCCGTCGATCACCGCGATCTTGTCCGAGAGCACGTCGGCTTCCTCCAGGTACTGCGTGGTGAGCAGCAGCGTCGTCTCGTCCTTGACCAGCTCACGGATGATGTCCCACAGCCCCATCCGGCCACGGGGGTCCAGCCCGGTGGTGGGCTCGTCGAGGAACAGGATCTGCGGTCGGGCGACCAGGCTGGCCGCCAGGTCGAGCCGGCGGCGCATGCCGCCGGAGTAGGTCTTGGTCGGCCGATCGGCGGCGTCGACCAGGTCAAACCGCTCCAGCAGCTCGGTCGCCCGCCGCCTCGACTCGGCCCTACCCAGGTGGTAGAGCGTCCCCACCAGTTCCATGTTCTCCCGGCCGGTCAGGTGCTCGTCGACGGCGGCGTACTGCCCGGTCAGCCCGATCACCGAGCGCAGGACCGACGCTTGGTGGACGACGTCGTAGCCGGCAACCGTCGCCTTGCCCGAATCCGGGGGCAGCAGGGTCGTCAGGATCCGTACCATCGTGGTCTTCCCGGCGCCGTTCGGGCCGAGCAGGCCGAACACGGTCCCCCGCGGGACTTCGATACTGACACCGTCCAGAGCGTGCACGGAGCCGAACGACTTGCGCAGGTCTTCGACGGTGATTGCCGCTTCGGCCATGCCCCCTCCTCCTACGCCCGGCCGTTAGCCTGGGCGATGATTCCACAGATGGGTAACTCCCGCCAGTGCAAACGACCGGCCCTCACGAGCCGGCCATTCGGATTCTTACGTGCGAGGACCCTGGCCGAAGCCGCGGGCCCGCCCACTTCCTAGCGGATGTTCTGCGCCAGGCAGGTGGCGAAGTTCTTGATCATCGTCCCGGCGACATCGGCGATCATGCCGCGGCCGAACTGGGCGACCTGACCGGACATGTTGATGTCCTGGCTGAGCTTGACGTGGGTGGAGCTGCCCATGTCGGTGATCTGGACGGTGGCGGTGGCCTGGGCCATGCCCTTGCCCTTCTCCTCCATCCCGTTGGCCTTCATCACGATCCGGCCGTTCTCGTTGTCCATCTCCACGATGTTCACCGTGCCGGCGAAGGACAGGTCCAGCGGGCCCATCTTGATCTTCATCTTGCCCTTGTAGGTCTGGGCGTCGACGATCTGGGTCAGTTGCGCCCCGGGGAGGCACTTGGCCACCTTCTCGACGTCGAGGAGGTAGGTCATCACCTTGTCCGCCGGAGCGCTGACGGTGAACTCGTTGTCGATGAGAATGCCCATAGTGCGACGACCCTTTCCACTCTTGGCTGCGCGATCTGGCAGCACACTATCCCTGTTGGGGCTGGCAGATTGCCTCCCGGAGAAGACGCTCTTACTCGAAACTTACCCGAACCTCTGGGGGGTGGGCGAGCATTTGCGGGCGCTTCGGGGCCGTTGGGGGGAACACCAGGTCCCGGGGGCTGACCCTGTATATCCACCGGTCGTGGCCGCAGGCAACCCTGTGCAGGCCGTCGACCAGCCGGCGGTCGGGTCGCCCTGTTGTCACGGTGATGAGGCGCTCGGCCTCCATGATCGTGCCCGTCGGCGAGGACGCCCCCGCCCCAGGCCAGCGGCCGGAGGAACTCCCGTCGCCTCACCGGGCCCATTCTACGAGTCAGTGGCGTCTGGCCGCGCGGCACAGGCAGCGGCGTGAGGCGGCGGGGCGGCTGTCCTGTTTTCCGGGCGGAATCCGCCTGCAATCAGGACAGTTGCCCGCGCCGGCGGCCAGAGGCAGCGGCGTGCCCGGGTCAGGCGCTCTCGACCAACATCTTCGGCAGGCAGGTTCACGAGAAAGATCGCAGCTCCCAGCAGTGCTGTCAGGGTCGTCGACCCACAGGCGTTGTCCGGCGATTCGGCGTGACAGGAGCGAAAGCAACCTGAGGCGGTCGAGATCAGAGACCGTCGAGCGCCTGTGTGGATCTCGCCTCCCGGCCCGGCAAGGGACAGACACCCAAGCCGGTGATCGAGAGGCCTTATGGCTCCTCGACCCAGAGCGGGTTGTCGGGCCGGTCGAGCCAGAATATGTGGGAGCCGTCATGGCTCACGCTCAGGCCAAAGCGGTCGCGTCGGGGTTGACCCCAACGCTGCCACAGGTCGTGGGCGGACTCGAGCTCGTCCCAGAGCCGGCGGGGCCCGTGCTGGCGGAAGGCAGAAGCGGCTGAGTCCAGGCAGGCCCAGGAGCCTTCGCCGTCGAGCAACCAGAGCTCGTAGTTGCTGGCCATCCCCTTCCCGATCCAGCAGGCGTTCTCCAGCTTGAGCGCGGCAAGCAACCCGAAGTCCGGGTGGTCGAGGATGTCAGCACCCAGCGTCGTGGGACGTGGCGCCCCGCCATCGCCACCGCGCAGCGCCGCGGCCAGCAACCGCCGGTCGTTCAGGACGCTTCGGCTACGGATCGGCATGAAGGCTCCGCGGTCGGGCAGGAACCGGCCGCTGGCGCCGTGCTCGTCCACCACGAGCCGAACCATGGGCCAGCCACCGAGGTCCCGGTGCAGGCTGGTCAAGATCATGCCGCCGGGGCGAGTCTGCACAACCCACGACCCGGGGGTGAAGGGTACGGAGCAGGTGGCGATGATCCGGTCGTAGGGGGCCCGGGCGCGATGGCCCTCCGTCCCGTCGCCGGCCGCGACGGTGGGCGTGTACCCGCATCGCTCCAGCGCCTTTGCCGCTTGTGCCGCCAGCTCGGGGTCCACCTCGACGGTGGTCACGAGGGCTGAGCCGAGCCGGTGGGACAGCAGCGCGGCGTTGTAGCCGGTCCCTGTGCCGATCTCCAGCACGGCGTCGCCGTCGCGCACCTGCAGTCCTTGGAGCATCTGCGCCATGAGGCCCGGCTCGCTGCTCGACGACGATGCTCTACCCGTCACCGGACCGGACGACGCCGCTTCCCACCTGCTGACGTCGTCGTCGAGCTGGGTGACCCAGGTTACGTTGGTGTACACGAGGCCCAGCCAATCGGGGTGCCCTTCGTCGATCACCTCCCACGTCCCGGCGTCAGTCGGCCGGAAAAAGCGCCGCAGGAACTCGTGGCGCGGCACACGGCGGAACGCTTCCCCCCACGCCGGGCTTCGCAGGAAACCCCCGTCCGCTAATTCTTGTACGAGATGCCCGCGCAGCTCGGCAGCTCGGTCTTGATTCATGCAGGCTCATCTCTCTCAAGCGCATCGGCGATGCTCGCCGCGATCGGCCCCGTAGCCTATTTTCCGTGCGAAATCCGCCGGGAATCAGGACAGTGGGATCTGCCCGCGCGGCGGGCCACAGGCAGCGGCGTGAAATCCGGGGCCGAGTGAGCAGAGAAGGGCGTGATCACGCCCCTGGCTGCTCACTCGGCCCGGAAACGCGAACCCGTGGACAGTGTGGCGCGCTCGACTTCAAGCGCTCCAGGGAAGAATTTCACGTCAGTGGAATTTGTCCGACGCGTCGCGGCGGCCACAAGCCGTTCGACGTGCTCTTCGGCGGGGCTGAGTTCGAGTACGGGATTCTCGTGGAGCTGAGGCGACTCGAACGCCCGGCCTCCTGCATGCCATGCAGGCGCTCTACCAGCTGAGCTACAGCCCCGCGAACCCCAACCTTAGCACCGGACCCGCCTTGGCAGCGTCACCTCATGGGTCAGGTGGCAGGCCTGCAGGATCACGCCGCACCGCAATTCAATTCGGGCGCGGCCAGGCCACACACGAGTTCTGGGTTCGCCCCGGTCAGCCGGCCCGCTCGCCGTCGCTGCCGGCATCGCCGCTGCCACCGCTGCCGGTGTCGGCATTGCCGCCATCCCCGCCAGTGCCCTGGTCACCGCTGAGCCCGGACGCGGCAGCGCTCCCCCGGCTCCGGCCGCGCCTTCTCCGGCGCACCCGTCGCTTGGCGGGCACGGTCACCTCGGCCCCCTCCCCGGCCGCGGCCGCCTCCTCGCCCTCAGCCACTGCCCCGCGTTCTGCCACGGCCGCTGCCATCGCGGCCGCCCCACCCTGCGCCCGTCGCCGGCCGGAGCCCCGCTCGGGCTCCTCCGGGGCGACCCTGAGTACGAGTCGGTACTCCTGGGGGGTCGTCGGGTAGCCGTACTCCTCCCGCATGGCATCGATCAACTCCTCCAAGACGACACCTTCCGGCGGCAGGGTCTGCAGTACCTTCGGCCGGGCCGCCATCTGCTCGATGACCGACAGCTCCCCGGGCCGCCCGCTCCCCGGCCGGCGGCGGCGCTTCCGGCCACTCTTGCGGGCTTCGCCGGACGCGGCCCCGGGCACTGAGGCGTCGGCCGCTGCCGCCGCTCGGGGAGCGTTGGCGGCACCCGGCGCCGCAGCCCGTCCACCGGCCCGGCTCTGGGGCCCCGACGTCCCTCGCCGGGAGCCACCACGGCGGGATCGCCCCGAACCGGACCGACCAGAACGTGACCCTTCCTGGGCGGAGGCTGCGGCCCCTTCTGCCCGCCGCCCCCTCCCGGACGCCCCGGCAGCGGCTCCGGCGGCCTTGGCGGCTGGGGCGGCACCAGGTTGCCGCTCGCCGCCCTGCCCTTCGCCGGCCTCCCCGGCGGGGCGTCCGCGGCCCACGCCCCGGCGCCGCCGTCCCCGCGTCAAGCGGTGCCCCAGACCGGCAGCAGGTCGACCTCAGCGGCCGCCCGATCGGAGGGGTCGGCCGGGATCCGGTTGGCGTCCTTCCAGAGCCGCTCCAGCTCGTAGAACTGCCGCTCCTCGGCGTGGAAGATGTGTACGACGAAGTCCCCGTAGTCGAGTAGCACCCAGCGCAACTGGTGCTCGCCCTCGCGGCGCAATGGCTTGCGCCCGCGGTCACCAAGGCGCTTCTGGATCTCTTCGAGGATGGTCTGCACCTGCCGCTCGTTGCGCCCGGAGCAGATGACGAAGTAATCGGTGATCCCGATCAGCGATTGCACGTCCAGGATGACGATGTCCTCCGCCAGCTTCTCCGATGCCGCATGAGCTGCGGCAAGAGCTACGTCCAGCGAGTCGTCCAACGGGCGTTCCCTCCTGTCAGTTGGGAGACCGCGGCCGCTTGGAGGATCCGCAACCGCGTCAATCATTCCCCTCGCCCTGCTCTTGATCCCCGTCCTGGGGGCTCCCTGCCAGCGTAACTGCTTCCGGCGCCTGCTCCTTGTACAGGCCGCGCTCGGCAATGCAGGTGTCGACCTGGGGCGGGACCAGGTAATGGATCGGACGCCCCTGGTAGACTCGGCGGCGGATGTCGGTCGACGATATCGCCAGCGCCGGGATCTCGATCACGCTGACCCGGCCCCCGAACCGCCCCAGCTCCAGCTTGCCGAGGTCATAGCCGGGGCGGGTGGCGGCGATGAAGGTCGCCGCCTCCAGTAGCGCATCGGGGTCCTTCCAGGTCAGGATTTCGAGTACCGCATCGGCGCCGGTGATGAAGAACAGCTCCGGCCCGTCGCCGTGGAACTCGCGCAGGGTGCGGAGGGTCTCCATGGTGTAGGTCGGCCCTTGGCGGTCGATCTCGATGCGGGACACCGAGAAGTGCGGGTTGTCGGCGGTGGCGAGCACGGTCAGCAGGTGACGGTCCTCGGCAGCGGTGACCTCCCGCTTCTGCCACGGGTTCCCGGCCGGGATGAAGACGACCTCGTCGAGGTCGAACTGCCACCGCGCCTCCTCGGCGCAGACCAGGTGCCCGATGTGGACCGGGTCGAAGGTGCCGCCCATGATGCCCAGCCTGCGGCGCCTGATCTCGTCGGTCATTGTCCCTGGCTGCGCACGGGTTCCCCCGCTGGAGCCTAGTTCACTCAGAGGATCACCCTCGGCAGCGGCCCGGTGTCGTCGCCGTCCCGGCGGGCTGAGCTGCCCCGGGGTGCCGACTCCTCCTCCCCGTTGACCCCGGCGACCAGCGACATCACAAGGCGGTAGATCTCGTCCGGCCTCGGGATCGAAGTCAACTCGCTCAGCCCGGCCACCGCCGCGCCGGGCGAGTCGAGCGACAGGTTTCCGTAGCCCAGCATCCGGCCGAACAGGGTCCGCCGGAAGTCGGTGTGGGTGACCTTGGACAGCGGGATCGCCCGGACCCGGCGGTTGAGGACTCCCTCGACCAGCAGCACCCGCTGGTCGGTGATCACGTAGCGGGCGATCCACCAGGCCCAGGCCTTCCAGGCCAGGAACCCCGCTCCGCCGAGCACCAGCCACCCGCCGATCGCCCCCAGGTGCCACCCCCGGAGCTTCCCGGAAAGCAGCCCGGCCCCCGCGCCGACACACAGGATCAACAACCACAACCCGACTGCCGGCTCCAGTACGACGGTGTGGCGCCGCAGCACGAGCACGATGCGCTCGCCCCGGGCCAGGTACTTCTCGATCGACCCCGGCCCCAGCGGAGCGGCCCGGCGCCCCGGGTACATCAGCGGCCCCCACTAAAACGCCGGGACCTGCTCGTCGGCCGGGACCTGCTCGTCGGCCGGGACCTGCTCGTCGGCCGGGACCTGCTCCTCACCGGAATAAGCTGTCGAAGAACTTGGTCAACGAGGAGGCTGCCGACTTGAGTGCGTGCCAGGTGTTTGACCCGGCGGCATGCAGGGAGTGGCCGGCGACGGTTGGGCTGTGCAGGACGTAGTACACGATGAACGCCACCACGAGCAGCAGCAGGATCTTCTTCAAGCCGGGCATCGGGCACCTCCAGTCGGCCCTCCGCGAACATGGAGGGGAGACGCGGGAATCTTCGCGCTCTCGACGCTCACGGCCCAACAATAGAAGGCCGAGCGGGGATGCGTCGGGATTTCCCGCGCTACGGTCGGGTTTGGCCGCGGTGCTGGCCGTACTGGCGCTGTCGCTGGCCGCCTGTAGCACCGCCGCCGTTCAGCACCCAGCGCCGACCGGCTCGGCGGCCAGTCCCACTGCCAGCCCAGCCGCGTTCGACCCATCCGCATTCGCCAGCCCGACCGGACCGGTGGCGAACCCGGCGCAGAGCCTGCCGGTCGGGGTGGTGACCATTGCCGGCGGCGGGCATACCAAGCTCCGCCTCGACGTCCAGATCGCCGCCACCCCGGAGTCGCAGAGCGTCGGCCTCATGGAGGTCAAGTCGCTGCCGGCGAATCTCGGCATGGCGTTCATGTTCGGCGACCCGGTCCGCCTGGCCTTCTGGATGGAGGACACGCTGATCCCGCTGGACATCGCCTTCTGGAACGCCAGCGGCGCGGTGGTCACCGTGCTCAGCATGGTCCCGTGCACCACCAATCCGTGCACGCTCTACAACCCGACCGCCCCCTATGTCGGTGCGGTCGAGATGCAGGCGGGGCTGATCGCCAAGGACGGGCTGAAGGTGGGCGACACGGTGAAGCTCAGCAGGTAGCTACTTGAGGTGCCACCCGTGCGGCGCAACCAGCTCCTTGGCCCGCTCCGGGCCCCAGCTGCCGGCGAAGTACGGCTCCGGGGGCAGCCGCTCGAGCACCGGATCGACGATCTCCCAGGCGCGCTCGATCTCGTCCGCCCGCATGAACAGCGTGTGGTCCTCCATCATCACGTCGTGGAGCAGCCGCTCGTAGGCCTCCGACGGCTTGGTCATGAACGAGTGCTCGTAGTCGAAGTCCATCTCCACGACCCCGACCTCCATCTCCGGGCCCGGCACCTTGGCGTCGAAGGTCAGCGAGATGCCCTCGTTCGGCTGGATCCTGAGGCACAGGTTGTTGGGCCCCGGCCGGTCGAGGCCGGACTCCTCGAACATCATGTGCGGCGCCGAGGCGAACGAGATGGTCACCTGGGTCGCCCGGCGGGGGAGCCGCTTGCCGGTGCGGACGATGAACGGCACGCCCGCCCACCGCCAGTTCTCGATGCGCAGCCGCATGGCGATGTAGGTCTCGGTCAGCGAGTCGGGAGCGACGTCCTCCTCCTCCCGGTAGCCGGGAACGAGGATCCCCCGGGAGACACCGGCGACGTACTGACCGCGCACGACGTCCCGCTCCCGGCGCCGCACCGGCGGCACCGAACGGAGCAGCTTCATCTTCTCGTCCCGGATCGACTGGGCGTCGAAGCTGACCGGCGGCTCCATGCTGATGAACGCCAGCAACTGCATCACGTGGTTCTGGACGATGTCCCGCAGCGCCCCGGCTTCCTCGTAGAACCGGCCCCGGCCCTCGATGCCGATGTCCTCGGCGACGTCGATCTGTACCTGGCGCACGTAGCGCCGGTTCCAGAGCGGCTCGAACATGCCGTTGGCGAAGCGCAGCACCAGGATGTTCTGGACCGTCTCCTTGCCCAGGTAGTGGTCGATCCGGTAGATCTGGTCCTCGTCGAAGACGTCGTGCAGCGTCTTGTTGAGCTCCCGGGCGCTGGCCACGTCCTTGCCGAAGGGCTTCTCCATCACGATGTTGCCGCACTGGTTCAGCCCCTCCTCCTTCAGCCGGGCGGCGATCGCGGTGAACAACGAGGGCTGGGTGGCGGCGTAGAAGGTACGCCGGCCGTTCCCGTCGATCGCTCGGTCGACTTCATCCAGCACGGCGACCAGGTCGTGCAGGTCGCCGGGGGTGACCAGGTTGCCCGACACGTAGCGCAGGTTCGGGCCGAAGCGGTCCCAGGCGGTCGGGTCGAACGGTGTCCGCGAGTACTTCTGGATCTCCGCTGCGCACAGGTCGCGGAACTCGTCGTCGGAGTAGCGGGAGCGGGCGTAGCCGATGACGGCGAAGCGGTCGGGCAGCAGCCCCTCGATGAACAGGTTGTACAGCGCCGGCATCAGCTTGCGGCCGGTAAGGTCGCCGGTGGCCCCGAAGATGACGATCGCCTGGTTGGGTGGCGTCTTGAGCGTCAAAGTTCCATCCCTCCGATCTACGCCCCCACCGAGGGCGCCCGGCACCCCTGCCGGACCTCGGTGAAGAGGTGCAGCTCGTGCCGGGTGGCCGCCCGGCCGGGGCGGGCCACCGTGGGGTTTCTGGGAGCGGCTCCGCCTCTACCATCAGTATTCCTCGATCCTCGGCACAATCTCGGACCCGCGGGCAGTGGTGGATGGCCACGGTGGCCGTCTGGGCGGGTCGCGACCGTCTGGAAGGCCGGGCACGAGCCTGGAGGGCGGCCCGTTCACGGCGGTTACAGCACGACCAGCTGGTCCCGGTGGATGACCTCCCGGCCCCCCTTGCTGCCGATGACCTCGGCCAGCAGGTTGGAGTCGAAGGCGACCAGGCCCTTTGCCACGACCTTCCCCTCCGGCCCGACGACGTCGACCGCGTCGCCGGCGCTGAACGTCCCCTCGACCGCGATGACCCCGGCAGCCAGCAGGCTCTTGTTCCCTCGAGCAACCGCCCGGCTGGCCCCGGCATCCACGACCAGCCTGCCCCGGGCCGCGGGCGCCCAGGCGATCCAGAGCTTGCGGGCCGACTGGCGCGGCTTGCGGGCAGGGAAGTAGGTCCCGACCTCCTCGCCGGCGCAGACGTCCTGCAGCACCCGCGCCCGGTGGCCGGCGGCGATCACCGCGGCGACCCCGGAGAGGCTGGCGATCCGCGCCGCCTCGAGCTTCGAGGCCATCCCGCCCGAGCCCAGCGCGCTCCGCCGGCGCCCAGCCAGGGCGACAACGTCGGCGGTCACCTCCTCGATCGTCGGCAGCAGCCTCGCCCCCGGGGCCGAAGGATGGTCGGTGTAGACGCCGTCGACATCGGAGAGCAGGACGAGCAGGTCGGCCTGGATGATGTTGGCCACAAGGGCGGCGATGCGATCGTTCTCGCCGAAGCGGATCTCCTCGACGGCCACGGTGTCGTTCTCGTTGACCACCGGGATGGCTCCCAGCTCCAGGAGCCGCTCCAACGTGTTGCGGGCGTTGACATAGCTCGTGCGCGAGACGATGTCGTACTGGGTCAGCAGGATCTGGGCGGCGACCGGGCCCGGAGCGCCGGTGGCATCGAGGGCATCGGCCCAGAGGTCCATCAGCCGGCGCTGCCCGACGGCGGCGACCGCCTGGAGCGTCGGCATGTCGGTCGGGCGGCGTTCGATGCCGAGAACCCGCATCCCGGCGGCGATGGCGCCCGATGAGACCAGGACGATGCCGAGACCGTGCTGGCGGAGTTCGGCCAGCTGATCGGCGATGCGCTGGATCCGGGCCGGGTCGGGGGCCCCGGTGGCGGAGGTGATCGCCGAGGTTCCGAGCTTGATCACCGCCCGCCTGGGCGGGGCGAAGCGGGGGGCGGCTGTGGTTGGCGGCGTCTCGGTGCCGGTGGTTTCCATGGCCGCGATCAGCGCCGGCTGGTGGCGCCGGCGGTCGGGAACCATTCGAAGGTCGAGTCGCCAATGCGGACCTCGTCGCCCGGCGAGGCGCCGGCCGAGGCCAGCGCCGACTCGACACCCGCCCGGTCCAACCGCTGCTGCAGGTAGGAGACCGCTTCGGGATTGGTGAGGTCGCACATCGCCACCCAGCGCTCGACCGCGGAACCGGACACCCGCCACCCCTCGCCCTCGCGGTGCACCGCGAGGGGCCGGGCCTCGGTCCGGAACAGCTCCACCCCGCCCTGCCCGATCCCCGCTTCCCGTTGCCGGGCAACGATCGCGGCCAGTTCGGCGACGAGTTCGGGGCGCCCAGAGGGCAACCGATTCTCGGAGGCGGAGATCGCCAGCGTCCTCACCCCAGCGGCGCGGAACCGCGCGGCCACAGCCGTAACGACGGCGGCATCGACCAGGTCGACCTTGTTCAAGGCGACGACCTCGGGCAGCGCCGCCATCGCCGGGCTGTAGGCGGAGATCTCCTTGCGCACGAGGTGGTAGCCGGCCAGCGGGTCCCCGGCCGGCTCGGCGACCTCAGTGCTGACGTCGACGAGGTGCAGCAGCGCCAGCGCCCGCTCTGCGTGGCGTAGGAAGCCGAGCCCCAGGCCCTTGCCCTCGTGCGCCCCCTCGATCAGTCCGGGCACGTCGCAGACGGTGAACGCGATCTCCTTGTGGCCAGGCGCCGGGGACGCTGCGACGACCCGGCCGAGGGTCGGCTCGAGAGTGGTGAACGGGTAAGCGCCAACCTTGGGGTCCGCCGCCGACAGCGCCCCGACCAGGGTCGATTTCCCGGCGTTGGGTAGGCCAACGACGGTGACGTCGGCGATCAGGCGCAACTCAAGGAAGGCGGTCAGCGCGGCCCCCGGCTCGCCGAGCTCGCCGAAGCCGGGCGCCCGGTGCTTCTCCGACAGGAAGGCGGCGTTGCCCCGGCCCCCGCGCCCGCCGGCGGCCAGGACGTACCGGTCCCCCGCTACCGCAAGGTCGGCCAGGATGCGGCCCTCAGTGTCTTTGACGACCGTCCCAGGAGGCACCGCCAGCACGAGGTCGTCGGCGTCGCGCCCGGTCCGGTTGTTCTTGCGCCCGGGAGTCCCGTCCAGCGCCCGCTGGTGCGGGTGGTCGCGCAGCCAGCGCAACGAGCCCGACCCCCCGCCGGCGGCCAGGATCACCGATCCCCCGCGGCCGCCGTTGCCACCGTCTGGGCCGCCCCGGGGCTGGTACTTCTCCCGATGGAACGAGACCGCGCCGTCGCCGCCGCGCCCGGCGGCCGCATACAGCCGGCACTCGTCGACGAACATCGAGCCCATGGTAATGGGCACCTCGCTCAGCCGAGCGGCACTAGAATGAGGCCGCATGTCGCCGGAACCCACCTCCGCCCGGCCTGCTGGCGTCGTGGTCCTGGCGTGCCTGCTGCTGTGCGCTGCGTGCACCGGGCACAAGGGCCCCGCCGCCAGGTCGACAGCCACTCCTACCGCGACCGGGCCGGCGCTGTCCGGAAGCCTGCAGATCTACGCCGACTCCTCGCTGGACCCGGTGATGAACCAGCTTGCTTCGGCCTTCGTCGCGGCCCACCCGGGCGTCCGGCTGCTGCCGATCAGCTTCGAGGGCACCCAGGCACTGGCAACCTCGCTGGAGGCCGGAGCGACTCCCGATGTCGTCGCCGTGGTCGATCCGGCCGCCGTGGGCGGCAACGTGGTCACCGGCACCATGCACACCTTCGCCTCCGACCCGCTCCGGATCGTTGTGAAGGCGAATGATCCGGCTGGTATCCAGACCCTCTCCGACCTCGCCCGGCCAGGGATCTCGGTTGTCCTCCCCGATCCCAGCCTGCCATTGGGACTGAAGGTGGAGCAGGCGCTGGCGGCGGCGGGGGTCCGGCTGGCGGCGGCGACCACGTCGCTGTCGGCACCGACGATCGTCCAGCAGGTCGGGTCGGGCACCGACGACGCCGGGATCGTCGAAGCCAGCGACGTCGTCACCGGCGGCACCCCGGTCACCGGCGTGGCCATCCCGGCCAGCGACCAGTTCCCGACAACCGAGACCGCCGCCGCGATGGGCGGCACGCCGAACCAGTCGGTGGCAACCGCCTTCGTCAGCTTCCTGGAGACAGGGCCGGCGCGGGCGCTCCTCACCGATGCCGGGTTCGTGCCGGGTTCGTCTTAGTTTAGTTAAGCCCGGATCCACCGGCCGGCGGTCGAATTAGTAGCCCGATAGACGCGGAAAG
>DAIQBQ010000051.1:0-13013 GCA_036781065.1 Actinomycetota bacterium | reverse complement strand
TGGATCATGGGCCCTCATTATTGAGTCCAGCGATCCACAAAACTGGCTCCTCCGCTCAGGAGCCCGCCACTCGGCCCCGCTACCGGGAGGCGACCCGCTCAAGCAGGGCGCGGTACCGGGCCATGACCGCCTCCCAGCGGAAGGTCCGGGCGTAGGCGGCCCCGTTGGCGCCCAGGGTGGCGGCCACTCGTGCGTCCCCGAGGGCCAGCTCCAGCGCCGCCTCGAAATCGGCATAGTCCCGGTAGGCCAGGCCCGCCCGGGCGCGGCGGGCATGGCCGGCGGTGACCGGGCAGGCGGCGTTGACCAGAGCCGGGCGGGCCTTGGCCCAGGCTTCGAGCAACACGATCGCGAAGCTCTCAACCGGCGACGGGTGGACGAACAATTCGGCCCCGGCCAGCGCCCCCCACCGCTCAGCCAGCATCCCGGTGACGACGATGTCGGCGTGCTCCGGGGGCGGGTGGACGACCGGGCCGGCGATGACCAGTCTCAGCGGCCCGGGATGCCGGGTCTTGAACCGGGCAAAGAACCGAGCCAGATCGTCGGTACCCTTGCCGCTGTCGACCCGTCCCAGGTACAGGAGATACGGGTCGTCCCCCAGGCCGTGGGCCTGCCGGAACGCCTCCGGGTCCCCCTCCTCCTCGTCGATCCCCAGCCCGGTCACCGCCAAGGTCGCCGGGGGCCAGCCGGCGAGGCGGAGCACCAGTTCCCATTCCTCCGGCGAGTGCAGGCTGAGCCCACCCGCCGCACGCAGGACACGGCGGACCGCGGGGAGCCGGGCCTGCGGCTCGTCATGGAGTGCCGGATGCAGCACGGCGGGCCCCGCCGCGGCCGGGAGCCCGATCAGGGTCGGGTAGTACAGGTAGGTGTAGAAGACCCACAGATCCGTGGACCCGGTCCGCACCGCCTCGACCAGCCCCGGCACCAGCGGGCCCTGCCCCTCGATCCAGCGCCGCTCGAGGTCGGGACCGGGATCGCCGCCGTACACCCGGCGCGAGAGCCGGTCGAAGCCCGCCGCCCGCGGGGCGGCCGTGGGGAAACGCACGATCCGCACCGGCCCGTCGGCGGACTCCCCGGCCGGGAGGGCGTTGGCCCAGGTCGTCGAGTCGGTGGCACAGCTCGTGAAGACCGTCACCTCGTCCCCGCCGGCCGCCAGCCGCCGGGCGAAGGCCCGGCAGGCGGCCTCGGCCCCGCCGACGACCTCCGCCCCGTAGCGCTGGACGACGTAGGTGACCTTCACGGTGCCAGCAGCTCCCGCCACCGGGGCGCCACGAGCTCCGGAGCGAACTCGGCCGCACGCGCCCGGCCCGCGGCAACCAGCCGGGTGCGCATCGGGGCGTCGCCCAGCAGCTCGGACGCCAGCGCGGCCACCTCGTCGTAGCGCTTCGACGTGAACAGGATCCCGGCCCCGCCGAGGGTCTCGGGGACGGCGCCGGCAGCGAAGGCCAGTACGGGCAGCCCGGCCGCCATCGCCTCGATCAGCGTGACGCCGAAGCCCTCGTGCTCGCTCATCGAGATCAGCAGCCCGGCGCGGCGGTAGTGGGCGGCCAGCTCGGCGTCGCCGATCCGCCCGGCGAACCGGACCCCCTCCACCCCCAGCCGGTCGGCAAAGCGGCGCAGGGCGGCGTCGTAGGCCGCCGTGTCCGGGCGCCCGACCAGGTGCAGCCGCGCCTCGCCGCACCAGGCCCGGCGGTACACGGCGAACGCCTTCAGCACGTCCTCGACCCGTTTGTTCGGCGCGATCCGGGAAACGAACAGCCAGTCCCGGCCGGCGGGCTCCTCGGAGCGCCCAGCCGGCAGCCGGCCTGGGTCGAGCAGGATCGGGAGCGCTTCGGTGCGGCCGAACCCGGCCGCCGACAGCTCGGCCCGGGTGAACTCCGAGTGGGCCACCCCGAGCAACGCCCTGGCGGCCAGCTGCGCCAGCTCCACCCTCGCCCGGGCGAGCGCCACGGCCAGCCCGGCGTCCCAGCCGCGGAGGAACTCGTGCGGGGTGATGCCGTGGTAGTCGACGATCAGCTCCGCCGCCACCTGCTGGAGCCAGCCGGCGATCGGCGAGGCGTGGGCAACGTGGTAGACGAGCAGGTCGCCCGGCCCGACCCGGGCCTGATCGAACCTGACGGCCTCACCGGCGAAGCTGGCTCCGGCCCGGTCGACGATGTAGCCGGCGTGGGCGTCGCCGAGCACCCGGGCCAGTTGGCGGGCATGGTCGCCGATGGCGTCGCCCGCGTCCAGGAACGGGACGACCTGGTAGACCCGCCTCACCGGCGGCGTCAGCGGCCGGGCGGAGGCGCTTCCCCCGCTGCCGGGTCGCCGCCCTCCGGGCGGGGCACCGGGCGTCCCCACTCCTCGACCAGCGACCGCAACAGCTCGGCTTCGGCCAGGTGGTAGGCGTTCAGCTGGTCGGTCAGGTGGCGGAGCTGCCAGGTCGCCAGCGGCTGCGCCGCCCGCTTGACCACTCCGGCAACCTTCCCCCGGATCCCGCGCTCGCCCAGCGGCGGGACCGGGATCGCCGGGTCGAACCGGTAGCGTGCGAGCATCTCCACGACGTCCTCGAGGCTTCCGCCAGCCGGGCGCGCTCCGGCGGGGGCCACCTCGACGAACAGCCGGTCGAGCGCCTCGTTGGTGCCCTCCGGCACCTCGCCGGACGCCCGCTTGGCCGCCGCCGCTGCCCGGGCACGGGCAACGATCGCCTCGTACACCGGTTCCGTCTCGCCCATGCCCGGAAAGTCTACGTGCGCCAGCGGGGCCGACGCTGGCAGCTGCCAGCTGGCAACGGGCTGTGCCTCCCGGCGCCAGCCCCAATGGTTCTGTCACTATGTCAGGAGCATGACGAAGGTTCGCGTGGGCTCCCAGGCTGGGAGTCACCCGTGGCTGGCAGGCTGAAGACGACCGGCCGCCACAGCTACTGCCGAGCTCGTCCCGCCCACCGCTGGCGCTCCGAGGGCCGCTGGCGCCTTGACCGCCGCTGGCGCCAGCCGCTGGCGGTAGCCCTCGGCGTGCTCACCCTCGGCTCGCTGATCGGTGCCTCCCGGGGTCCGATCTACGCTGCCCTCGGCGACTCCTACACCTCCGGCATGCTCCTCTCGAAACCGACGGGCCTGAAGGGCTGCTTCCAGTCGACCGGCTCCTACCCGGAGCTGGTGGCGGCCCAGCTGCAGGTCGCCCAGCTGAGCGACGCCAGCTGTGCCGGGGCGGTGATCGACGACCTCTGGAAAACGCAGAAAACGGTGACCCAGTCGAACCCGCCCCAGCTCGATGCGTTGAGCTTTGAGACCACCCTCGTGACCGTGGGGCTCGGGGCCAACGACGCTCAGTTCGTCCAGGTGCTGTCGGACTGCCTGGACCCGCAGCCCATGGCGGCGCCGTGCCAGGACAAGTGGGCGTCGGGGGTCATACCAACCCTTGAGTCGCGGCTGAGCAAGGCCCGCGCCGCCATGATCAAGGGGCTGCGGAAGATCCGCGCCAAGGCCCCCATCGCGGCGGTGTTCGTCGTCGGCTATCCGGCGGCCGTGCCGGTCCAGGGCTCCAGCTGCGGGTCGACCAACCTGCCGCCCGGCAACGTGGCATTCGCCCGTGACATGATCGCCCAGCTCAACGCCATCCTGGCGGAGGCGGCCGCCGCCGCCAGCGACTACTTCGTGGACGAGTACATCCCGAGCATCGGCCACGACGTCTGCGAGCCGCCCGGCGTGCGCTGGGAGGAGCCCGGCGACCCGACACCACCCGACCCGGCGTGGCACCCGAACCTGGCCGGCATGCAGGCGATGGCCCGGGTGCTGGTGCAGGCGATCGACCGGGCCCAAGTCTGAGCCCCACCCTCTATCCTCTCCAGCCATGCTCATCCACCAGGTCATCATCGCCGCCGCGCCCGGGGATGCCATCACCAGCGAAGCGCTGGAGATCCGCCGGGCGCTGCGGATGGCCGGCACCCGGTCCAAGCTGTTCGCCCGCTACATCGATCCGTCGCTGGCCGGCGTCGTGGTGCCGCTGACCGACTACCCGGCGGTGGCCGGTGCCGACCGGGCGGTGTTGCTCTACCACGCCTCGATCGGCGAGCCGGAGGTCACCCGGTTCCTCCAGGAGCGGCCGGAGCGGCTGGCGGTCCTGTACCACAACATGTCGCCGGCCGAGCCGTTCGCCCGCTACGACCCGGGCTTCGCCGCGAAGCTGGAAGAAGGCCGCAAGGAGCTGGCCACCCTGGCCCCACGGGTGAGCCGGGCGCTGGCGGACTCGGCCTTCAATGCCGCCGACCTGGCCGAGCTCGGGTATGCCGACATAGGCCTCGCCCCGCTGATCGTCGACCTCGACCCGCTGCTGACCGCCGTCCCGCACGCCGAGACGGTCAAGTGGCAGTCGGAGGTGCCCGGGCCGGTGATGCTCTTCGTGGGCCAGCTGCTGCCGCACAAACAGCCGGACGCCCTGCTCCAGGCCTACCACGTCCTGGTGACCTACCTGCTGCCTGAGGCTCACCTGTTCCTGATCGGGGCGCCCCGGCTCCCCCGCTACAAGGAGTGCCTCCAGTTCTTCATCCAGGAGCTCAACCTGACGAAGTGCGGGATCATCAAGAGCCCGGTCTCGATCGGGGAGCTGAACGCCTATTACCGGCGGGCGGACGCCGTGGTCACGCTGAGCGGCCACGAGGGGTTCTGCGTCCCGCTGCTGGAGGCGATGGCGTTCGGCAAGCCCATCCTTGCCCGGGCCGCCGGGGCCGTACCGGACACCCTGGGCGGCGCCGGCCTGCTGATCGGCCCGGAGGACGGCACCCTGGTGGCGGCCGAGGCGATGCACGAGATCCTCACCAACGAGCCGCTGCGCACCGAGCTGGTCGCCCGCGGCCGGCGCCGGCTGGCCGACTTTCGCCCGGAGCGGACCCGGGAGGTCCTGTTCCGGCAGCTGGCGGCGCTGGAAGCCTGACCTTCAGGCACTGCCCCCTGCTCGTTGCGCCCTCTCGTCCTTGGCTTTCAGGCCGCTGCCTGTGGCCGCCGCCGGGGCAACTGACGTGAAAGCTTCCCTGGAGCGCTTGAAGTCGAGCGCGCCACGCTGTCCACGGGTTCGCGCTTCCGGGGTGAGTGAGCAGCCAGGGGTGTGATCACGCCCGTTTCTGCTCACTCGGCCGTATCTCAGCCCCGCTGCTTGTGGCCGCCGCGGCGGGCAGATCCCACCTTGTCGCGCCCGCGTTCACGCCGCTGCCTGTGGCCGCCGCCGGGGCAACTGTCCTGATTCCAGGCGGATTCCGCAGCCAAAACAGGACAGCCGCGCGGCCAAACGCCACTGGCGGGAAAAACCCGGAAAATTCGCCGCGGGAAACGCCTTCCGGTCCCCGGCTGCCGGCTTCATTCAGCGACGGATCACGAGCTCCCCTCGCCGCCAGGCGACACCGCCCGCGTCGCCTTCAGCCCCATCCGCACGATCTTCTTGGCCGACGACGCCGCCGAGGGGTAGCGGGTAGACACCTCGGTCAGCCGCTGGGCCAAGCGCACCGCGGTCGGGCCGGCGCCGATCACGCCGCCACGTAGTGCCGCCTCACGGACCTCGGCCAGCTCCGCCGACAGCTCGTCGGCCCGGCGGCGGGCCGCTTCGCTGGCGTGGCGCACCTCGTCGCAGCTCTGCCGGGCGGCGGCCAGCGCCCGCTCGACCTGCTGGTAGGCGTCCCGGAGCGAGGCGACCTCGGCCGCCAGTGCGGCGGTCTCGTCGCTGAGCGTCGCATTGGCCAGCCGGGAGGCGGCCAGCTGCCGGGCGACATGGTCCGAGGTCCACTTCAGCTCGTGGATCACCTTGTTCAAGCCGTGCGGGATGTAGTCGTCGGTGACGTTGACCGGCACCGCCAGGGCGTCCTTCAGCTCGGCGTCCTCCGGCCGGACGTAGTACCGGTTCAGGCCGTCGAAGGTGGCGAACAGGTATCCCGCCTCCAGCAGGATCGGCTCCCAGTGCTCGTGCACCGGCACCGTGGTCGCCGGCCGGGTCGCCTCGACGAGGATCACCCGGGGCCGCCACCGCTTCCAGTCGTTGCCCGACAGCACCGCCGGCTCGTGGCCCTCGACGTCGACCGACAGGAAGTCGATGGTGCCGCTGACGTGCTCGGTGCAAACCTGGGCCAGCGTCCTGGTCGCCACGGTGCGGGCGAAGCTCGGCTGGCCGTTTTCGGCGTGACGCTCGGCCTCCTCGGCGGAGAAGGTTGAGATTGCGTTCAGCTCGGGTGGGAACTCGTAGAAGGTCGCCTCCCCGGCGCTGTCCGACAGGCCGATGTTGAGGTTGACGTCGCGCTCGCGGGCAGCCAGGAGCGCCTCGAACTGGGCCGGAAGCGGCTCGATGTTTATCCCCCGCCAGCCCAGGTCGTAGAAGTGCTTGGTCACCGAGTTGACCACCGGGTCGTTGGCGCCGACGTCGATGTAGAAGCCGGCGTGCCCCCGGGGGAAAGCCCGGTCCAGCAACACGTCTTCGTGGTTCTGGGCATAGGACACCATGGTCATGGCTGGCCTGCTTTCGCTGGGGCGGCGCCCACGGCGCCGGCATCGGCATACTCCCCCCCGGCCGCCGACCGCACCCGGTCGACCTCGTCGGCCCGCAGGGCGGTCAGCGCTTCGGCGACCCGGGGGTCGGCCTGGAGCTCGGGGTCCGCCGCCAGGATCGTACGGGCGGCGTAGATGCGGCAGTCGGGGTTGTGGTGGGCGGCCTCCCCGGCCAGCCGGCGGGCAAACTCGTCGTCACTCATCCCCGGGGCGATCACCCAGCCGACCAGCTCGCGGGGGCGGCGCTTCAGGGCGACCATGTCGACGATGGTGTGCGGCTGCACCCAGGCCGGGTCGACCCGCGTGAACCGCCCGGGATCGATCAGGTAGGTGGCGTAGCCCAGCGCTTCGAAGGCAGCCAGCAGGTCGGTGGGCGAGGTGCCGGCCAGGGCCAGGGTGTGGGCGTTGGACTCGAACAGCACCGGTGGGGCGTCCGGGGCGCCGAGCAACCGCTGCATCCCGCCGAGCGCCCGCACCTCGCTGCCCTCGACGTCGATCTTGACCAGCGAGGCCCCGCCCCAGCCGAACTCGACCAGCAGGTCGTCCACCATGACCCCGGGCACCAGCACCGACCCCGGCGCCCCGGATTCCCAGGCAACGTGGCCCCACGGCCCGTCGGGCAGGAACGGCACATCTCCGGACTGGTCGGTGGCGACCGCGTTGACCGCGTGCAGCTGGTGGAACCCATTGCGCCACGCCGCTGAGCGGAGCAGGGCGACATTGGTCGGCGAGGCCTCCAGTGCCAGCACCTGGCAGCCGTGGGCCGACGCCGCCAGCGAGAACATCCCGATGTGGGCGCCGAGGTCGAGCACCCATTGGCCCGGCTGGACCAGCTGGCGCATCAGCGCGACCAGCGCCGGCTCGTAGGCGTGGCCGGCGGCGAGGGCCTGCGAGACCGGATCGAGCGACGTCGAGTCGATGACGACAGTGAACCCCAGCCCGTCCTCGAGCGTGATGCGGGTAGGCGACCACGAGGGCGGGTCCAGCGGCCCGCGGGGCGGCACTCCCTGGCGCTCCAGGTGGCGGCCTACCGCCCGGGCGACCTCCTCCAGCTTCTCCAGCTTGGCGTCGACCTGTTCCCGGTCGCGGTCGATGCGCCCGAGCAGGACCTGGGCGTGGACGACCCGCTCCCAGGCCTGGGTGGCGAGGTCCTCGACCTGGGCGGCCACCGCCTCGTAGGCACCGGGCGCCAGCGGAACGATCCCGGTCGCCTCGGGAACCGTTTCCTCCGCCGGGGCCGGTCCGGCTTCGGGGGGGGTGGGCGTGGCGGCGGCCGGTGCCGGCTCAGGGTGGGGCTGGCCCCCGGGCGCCGCCGAGCCCGGCCCAGGCAAGGTCGTCCGGTTGTAACGGCGGATCGACGCCTTGAGATCCTGGGTCGGCGCCGCCCAGTCATTGGCCGGGAACGGGTACCGATCGGTCTTCTGCAACGTGATGTGCACCGATCCCCACGAATAGCCGGCCATGTTGAGCACGATGTGCGGGAACTGCCACAGCGTGAAGCCGGGCACCGGGTGGGGCAGGCCGGCCTGGGCAGCCACCGCCCGGGCCTGGTCGTCGAGCACTTCGCTGTTGTTGCGTGACGTCGCCAGCGAATCGTCGGAGATCGTCGTGTTCAGGTCGTCCACCGGCTCCAGCCCGCTGGCCTCGACGATATGGCGGATAAGGTTCTCCCGGCTGAACAGCAAGGTCAGCCCGGGCCAGCCGATGCCGCCCGGCGGCCCGGTGAGCCGGAACTCGGTGGACAGCGCCACGATCCCGCCCGGCTTGAGCACCCGGCCCATCTCGTAGGCGGAGGAGGCGACGTCGGTGAACTCACCGAAGTGTTCGATGGAGCCGCAGGAAAAGATACCGTCGAAGGTCTCGTCGGCGTAGCGCAGCCAGCGGCCGTCCATGTGCTGGACGACCAGCCGCTCCGGCTGGAATGGCATCCGGGACACTGACTCCGGGTCGACCATCATCAGCGGTGGGGCCAGCGACTGCCATTCGCCCGGCGCCAGGTAGCGGTCCGTGGCGACGACCTGGCCCACCCGGCGGGTCAGGTAGAAGAGCGTGTCCTCCTGGCCGGCGCCCACCCCGAGCAGCGTGGCGTCCGGCCGCAGCACACCGAAGCGGTCGAAGGAGCGGACCGCCATGGCGACCTCCCAGTCCTTCCGGTGCTCGACCCCGGCCGGGAACCCGGCTGCGAAATGCGGGATCTTGTAGCCGACGACCTCGCGGATGACCTCGGAGAGCTCTGGATCGGAGAAGTCCTCCAGCTCGCAGAGCTTGTTGAAGCCGATCATGGGATCGCCGCCAGCTCGGGCTGGTGGGCGGCCCGGGTGCCCGTTGTGCGCGCGACGTCGGCGATCAGCGCCAGGTAGCGGTCGGCCATCCGCTGGATGGTACCTTCCCGCTCGTAGTAGGCGCGGGCAGCCCGGCCCAGCGTGGTCCGGAAGCCGTCATCCCCGCCCAGCCGGGTGAGTGCGGCGGCGACGCCGGCGGCTTCGGCTTCCCCGGGCGGCACCCGCAGGCACACCGACGGCGGCAGGAACCTCCATTCGGGCCGGTCGGTCATGATCACCGGTCGCCCGGCGGCCAGCGCCCGCATCAGGACCGCGGACATCGAGCGGGTCAGCGGCGCCCGCAGGTTGATGACGACGTCAGCCGCCTTCAGGTAGGCGTCGAACTCCGGGCGCAGCACCCGCCCGGCGAACTCGACCTTGCCGGCGACGCCGAGCCGCTCGGCGATCGCCTCCAGCGCGGCCTGGTAGGCCGGATCGTGGCAGCGCCCGACGATCAGCAGCCGGGCGTCCGGGCGGGTGGGGGCGAAGCCGGCGAAGCCTTCGATCGCCACCTCGACCCGCTTGTACGGGTGGACGATCCCGTAGACCCCGACCAGGAACCCATCGGGGGACCGGTTGAGCACCGAGCGGCCGAGCAGCGGCGAGGTGGCGGCGTCCCCGGCGTAGGGGTCGGTGACCCCCATGACAACGACCTGCGGGTCGCAGCCCGGGTGGACTGCCCGGAGCTCGGCGGCAGCCACCGGATCGTGGACGATCTGGGCCAGGCTCGGCTCCAGCCAGCGCTCCATCATGGGGTGCTGGCTCAGGAACTCGGACACCTTGACGTGCTCCTGCGGGTCGATCGCCAGGAACTCGGCCAGGGCGGCCGGGCCCTCACTCGCGGCGAGCTCCCGGTGGAACGAACCCATGTCCTCCTTGGTGGTCCAGTAGGCGTGCAGCACCTGGCTCCAGGTCAGGTCGTGGATGGCGACGATCCCGGGGTGGGCATCCAGGGCGTCGGCGATGTAGGCGTGGAACAGCGAGGCACCCATCTGGTACACGGCGACGTCGAACGGCCGCTGCGCCTGCCGGCGGGCGAAGGCGGTGCGGTGCTGGATCGAGTAGTCCCGCACCAGGGCGTCGTCGGGCAGGTAACCGTCGTCGACGAACAGCTCGATATCGGCGCGGCCCGCCATCGCCCCCACCAGCTCGGCCGTGTAGTCGGCGACCCCGCTCTGCAGCGGCGGCAGCGGCGACCACACCGCCACCCGGGGACCCGGGGGGGAGGCGCCATCGGCGACCGCCCGCCGGTAGCTGGCCAGCGTGGCGTGGCCCAGCCGCGGGCCGTCGAAGGCCCTGGCGTGCTCGATGCCCGCCGCGGTCAGCGCCTCGGCCGTCACCGGGTCGGCCAGCAGCCGGGCGATGGCGTCGGTGAACGCGGCGGGATCCTCGGCGTCGACCAGGACCGCCGCCTGACCGGCCGCCTCGGGCATCGAGGACACATTGGTGGTGATCACCGGGGTGCCGCAGGTCATCGCCTCGACGATCGGCATCCCGAAGCCCTCGTAGCGGGACGGGTAGACGAACAGCGACGCCCGGTTGTACAGGGCCGCCAGCTGCAGGTCGGTGACCGTCCCGGTCATGATCAGGTCGGCGCTGATCCCCCGGCTCTCGGCAACGGTCTTGACGACGTGGCGGGCGTGGTCGGTCAGCGGGCAGATGATGACCAGCGGGTACTGCCGGCGCAGCGACGCCGGTAGCCCGGCGTAGGCTTCGAGCAGCGTCTCCATGTTCTTCGTGTACTGGGGGTAGGTGACCGTCAGCAGGAACCGCTCCGGGATGCGCACGCCGGCGTCCAGGGTCATCAGCAGCTTGTCGACGTAGCCATCGGGCAGCGGGCGGAACAGCCGGTCGACCATCGGATAGGCGATGTCGACCTTGCCCGGGGGCACCCCCACCGTCACCGCGTTGGAAGCCGAGGCCTCGGAGATCGCCAGCACCCGGGTCGCCCGCCGGACCAGGCCGAGGGTCCGGTCGTAGTGGCGGCTGTACACGTCGTCGGTCAGGAATTCCTTCCGGAAAAGGAAGGGAATGGCGTCGTAAAAGGTCGTGACAATCGGGCAGGCATTGAATTCGGTCAGCAACGGGACCTGCTTCAGGAACGGCGTCGTCGAGTGGTACAGGTCGACGCCCTGCCGCCACAGCCAGGCCTGGAAGTCCTCGGCGATCTCGAGCAGGGCGCCTGTGTCCTCCCACCGTGGGGCGAGCTCACGCGGGGGCAGGTAGCGGCGGAGCGACACGTTCTCGGCGGCGAGGACCTCGGGCAGGATGTAGGAGAGGTCGGCGTCCTCCATGCACACCAGCAGGTACTCGTTGTCGCCGTCGAGGGCAAGCACCTCGCGCAGCTGCTGCTGGGTGTAGCGGGGGATGCCACGAGCCATCAGCTCCCGGCCCAGGCAGAGCAACCGGTACTCTATGGCGATCCGCACGGGCCTGTCCTTCCGGGGAGATGGTCCGGCCTCGTCGTCGCCCATGCCGCGCCAAAAGCGACCACCCGTTCCGGCATGCCGCTATCCTACCGGGATGCCGCCGCTCATCCGGCTGGCGGGAATCCTTTAGGGGGCGACTCCAGTGGAAACCATGGCAGAACCCGATGCCCTTTCCGTCCTCGGGCGGTTCCTCGACGAGCCGATCGTTGTCCTCGACGTCGGGGCGCGGTGGGGGGTGGCCCCGGTGTGGCGCCGGCTGGGCGACCGCTGCGTCGCCATCGGCTTCGAGCCCGACACCGCCGAGTGCGACCGCCTGAACGCCCGCGGTGGGGGGACCCGGTTCGTCCCGGTCGCCCTGGCGGCCAAGAGCGGGCTCGGGACCCTTTACCTCACCCGTGACCGGAAGGGGTGCTCGCTGTACCCGCCGTCGCCGGCGCTGATCGCCCGGCACCCCGGCCTGGTCGACTGCGAGCTGGAGAGTACCGAGCTGATCGAGGTCTCCTCGATGGACGACTGGCGGAGAGCGGAGGGCATCGGCCGGGTCGATGCGATCAAGATCGACGCCCAGGGCGGGGAGCTCGACGTCCTCCGCGGCGGCGAGGCCACCCTCCAGACCGTGCGGGTGCTGGAGATCGAGGTCGAGTTCAACGAGCTGTACGAGGGAGTGCCGGTCTTCAGTGAGGTCGACCGGTTCCTCCGCCGGCACGGCTTCGTCCTTTGGAAGCTGCGCGACCTGGCCCACTACGCCCAGGCCGGGGCCGACCGGTCGGTGCGTACCGCCGAGCTCTGCCACTACGACGACTACAGCACCGCCTACGCCGCCGGGGCGGGGCAGCTGTTCTGGGCCAACGCCTACTACGTGAGGCGGGAGGTTGCCGCCCCCGACCCGGCTGCAGGATGGCAGTCGCTGGTGCGGGACGCCTGCCTTACCTACGCCTACGGTCTGCTTGATCTGTCCGAGCTGGCCGTTTCGTGTGCTGGACAGGTCGCCCCGGACGAGGTCGCCGAGCAGCTGGCGATCGCCCGCTCCGCTGGTCGCCGCCGTTGCCTGGAGGCCGAGGAGCTGGTGGCCCGATCGGTGGAGCTGGCCGGCTCGGTGAAGATCGACTTCGCCGCCGAGGGCTTCGCTGGCGGCGGCTGGTACGAGCCCCAGCTGCTGGAGGCGGGCGGCGTCCGGTGGAGCGGGCCGGGCCGGGACGCTTGGGTGGACGTGCCGGTGACCGCCGGCCCCGGCACCCTGGTCGAGATCCTGGCGGTGGCGTTCATGACGCCGGAGATCGCCCAGCAGCTGGCCGTCGACGTCAACGGCGTGCCGCTGCCGGTCACCGCCTCGCCGCATGTCCACGGGACGCTCTACAGTGGCTCGCTCCCGGCTGGCTACGCTTCTGAGCGGCGCTTCACCCGGGTGCGGCTGCGCACCCCGGCCCCGGTGCCCTGGCGGGAGTTGCATCCCGAGAGCGCCGATGACACCGAGCTGGGCCTGGCGGTGACCTGGATCCGGCTGACGACCCCGGTCACGGAGTAGGCAACGGAGCTTCTTTGTAACGTGAGGGATCAAATAGAGCCGCCACGTTACAAAGAACGATTTTGCCTCCACTTCCCCGGCGGCGCAGGGAGCTCAAGGGGCGTCGGAACCAACGTGGCTCCGGCGGAGGGGAACCTCGGCCCAGCTGCCCTCACGGTCCGGGCCGTGACCGCTGCCGTTGCCGGCCGGGTGCGCGCTGCCGTTGCCGGCCGGGTGCCCGCTGCCGTTGCCG
>DAIQBQ010000050.1:0-13015 GCA_036781065.1 Actinomycetota bacterium | reverse complement strand
CCGCCACGATCTGGCCCCCTACCGGCTCCACGGGATCGGAGTGCCGGTGCTGTCCGTCGCCGTCCATGTGCGCCGGGGAGCGCGGGTGTTCGCGCTGGGGCTGACCTGGGTGCTGGGCATGAACCGGTTCGCCAGCCCGTTGTGCCCGAACTGCGGGTCGACTGAAGTGCTCGTGGCCGGGCGGGACCGACTGGGTTGCCGAGGCTGCCTGCCTTCGGCCTCGCTCGCCCTTCCCTCCATCCGGGTCGTCGGGGCGGTACCCCCGGCGGCGCCGGGCCCGGCTGGGGGCGGTGCAGGCGATCCGGTGGGGGCACCCGGCCGGGGTGCGGACGGCCACGGTCAACCATCGAGGCGACCTGCGAGGCGACCTTCGCCCGAGCCGGTCCGTGCTGGCCGGGCGGTGGCTGCCCCGGCTCGCCAGCGGGGCAGCGGCGCCCCAGCGGGCCGGCTACAACCGCCCCACGCTGGCCTCGAGGTCGAGCGTGTGGAGCGGCTTGGCGCCAAACTTGCCGTGGCCCTCTGGACGGCAGTTGCCGAAGCGAAGCGCTGGAAGGCTAAGTCGACCGTGCCCCATTCACCGATGTCGGCGCTGGCCCGGCTGTACGGGCACCTCGGGCCCCTGCGCGCGGTGGGGGCCGAACCCGGCGCCATGCTCGACAACCTCAGCGTGGGCGCCACCTTCCCTGGTCAACCCGCCCGTGGCCGGCAGCCGGCGATGTGCCACGCCACCACGGGACAGCTCCTGACCACTGCGGGTGTCATCCCCTTCACCGTTCGCTGGGAACAAGTCCCCGGAGCCACGCTGGTCGGCGAGCTCCTCCCGGGCCTGAGGGTCGAGGGGTACCTGCATCACTGCCCGCTGCCGGCTCCGGGAAGCCAGGTCGACTTCCGCCACCCACCCGAGCCACTGTCGCCCCTGGACCCGGCGGCCAGAGCGCTCTGGAACGAGACCACCCCCCGCTTCGGCCTCCACGTGGGGCTGCGGTGCCTGGCTCTTTGGTGGCGAGTCAAGGCCGATCCCGCCCTTTCCGAGCTCGATGACGACGTGCTCCGGGTGGCCGTCGCCGACACCGTTCGCAGGCGTGCCCAGATCGATCCCGACCACGACGACCAGCTGTCGCTCCTCGGGCCCGACCCCGGCGTGACGGCCTCGGCGCTGGCCCGGGTCGAGGCCCTCGTCGGCCCCCCGTTCCGCCGGGCCTGGTGACCAAGTGCCGGAAGGACCAGCCCGGGCACGGGCCTGCGCTGGCCGGCTGGGACGGACCGGATTGGCTGCGAAGCGGGCGGGATCCGATCGGGAGCCAAGGTTGGCCCCCGGTGAACAGCGGTCGATGAGATGACCTCCGCCCGGGGTTCGTCAGCCACGCTTGTGGCATGCTTCGGGTCATGGCGATGGCCGCAGGAGGGCATTTCGGTCCCTGGAGCGAGGAGGACCTGGCTGCCCTCTCCGATGAAGCCCGAGGGTACGAGCCACCGGAGGGCACCCTCCTCGTGAATCCGCCTCCCGCCGGGCCACATCAAGCCGTCAGCAGGACACTCACCAACGCCCTGGAGGCCGCGGCCGGCCCTACTAGCTGATTGCGGTCCAGGAGCTGGGTATACGCCTGCCCGTGTGAGCCTGGTGGCGGAGATCGTCTCTCCCGGATCCAGGGTCATGGACCGGGGTCACCACACCGACCCTCTACCCGCTGCCGGCATAGGCTCGTTCTGGCGTGTCGAGCTGGAGAATGGCCCCGTGATCGTTGCCTTCAGGCTGTATCAGGGTGGCTACGTCGAAGTCGGAGTTGCCCGCCCCGGGGAGCGCCTCGTAGTAAAGACGCTGGTCGGTCCCCGGTCCCTCAGAGCTTCACAGCCAGGCCAGTTCTCGGCAGCTCGGCGCCGCAGCGAGTTCAGGCCCCGACGGGCCACTCTTCCACAGTCAGCTCTGTCATGGGGAAGTCCCGAGCGTTTCCAGTTGCAAGCCTGGCGCCCACGGTCAGTGCGGCAGCAGCCACAAAGCAGTCGGCCTGACTGAGGGTCCGCCCGGCCTCCGCGAACGATCGTCGCCAGTGCCCCGCGCGCTCGGCCTCCTCGCGGCCCAGGCGGACCAACCGAAGGCCGCTCAGCAGGCGGTGGACTGCGGGTTCCTCTCCCGAGCGCAAGCCACGGACAAGCTCCTCGACGTTGATCGGGCTAGTGAACAGCAGGTCCCCGCTGCCGTGGGCGTTCCGCAACCGCTCCACGGCAGGTCTGCCTCGGAGGATGTCGATCAGCACCGTGGTATCGAGCAGCACCGCTCCCACGGCGCAGGTCAGCCGACCCGGCGAGTGTCGGTGGTGCGCTGGCCCCGCACCCAAGCTCCCGGGTCAGCGTCCCAATCGTGGCCGTGGTCAGGAATGCTGGCAATAGCGCGCTCGATGTCCACCCAGCGGCGCTCATCGTCGAGCGCACGCCGCACTGTTTCACCGATGAATGCGCTCCGCCGACGCCGGCCGACTCGTTCATTGAGCTCCCTTACAAGGTCGTCGTCCAAACTTATGTGCAGTCGCATGGCCACAACATAGCACACAGATCACCGGCGGTGCCGGTTGAGAGCCCAACGGGGCATTCGACCGCGCTGGGATACCCTTCGGCGCCCGGGCCGATGGCCCTCTGTACGTCACCCCCTCATCGACGCCGCCGGTCTCGTTGTCGACGCGCGGCCCGTCCGGCGATGAATCCGTTCGGCTGAGCACGTCTGGGCCAGCCTGCGGGGGATGGCAACGGCGTTGGAAAGCGTTCCGAGCCCGCTCGTTCGCCGACGTCGGCCGGCGGTCGGGCCGCAGCTGCTCTGGCGCATGCCCGGCAGCCCGGAGGCGCCGGCAGGGCGACCTGGTCGAGCTCAAGCTCACGAAGTCGAAGGTGTTCGCCGACCCCGTCCCCGGCCAGGTGCTCACCCTGGAGCTCCGCCAGACTGGCTCAGCGACCCGCTGATCGCCGAGTTCGGCCTGCCGGACGCCCAGGCCCACCCGTGGTTCGTGGACCTGCTGAACAACCCGGCCAGCTGCCGGCACCCGATCACCGACCGCCCGGATCTCCGGTCGGCGGCCGTCGACATCGCCAGGACCGCCGGCGTCCCTCCGTCCCAGTCCGATGCCATCGCCGGCATCGTCGACCACAACCTCCAGCTCGTCTGGGGACCGCCCGGCACCGGCAAGCCCCACATGGTCGCCGTAGCCATCCTGGCCCTCGCCGAGGCCCATCGGCGAGCCGCCCTCCCGATGCGGGTGCTGGTCACCGGGTTCACGCATACCGCCATCCAAAACGTGCTGGCCAAGGTCGCCGAGCTGCAGGACGCCCAGCGGATCGTCCGGGGTCCGCTCCCCATCCGCAAGATCGACAAAGGCACCGGCGCTGGGATGGACACCGTTGTCCCGAAGGAGGCCGCGGCTCGCCTGCCACTCCCACCACTCGCCGCGGTACCGGCTGCCGACGGGGCGGATGTCGCGCCGGGCCGAAAGGAATTCGCGAAGCCGGTAGGATCCTGGCGGGGGTCGGGGGCCCGGCCAGGACATTTGAGCCCGACGCCGGCCGGAGTGAGATCGGCACCTCGTCGAGCACGCTCGGACGGAAGAGGCCCGGGCGGGCGAGGGCGAGCAAGCCGACCACGGGTAGAGAACGAGCCACGTCGCACCCCTCCCCTCCACGCCGTTGTGCGGCTACTCATGGTGCTCGTGAGCGGAGTCGGGCTCGCCGTGGCCGGTCCTCCCCTGCCGATCATGCAGCGCACGCATCCTGGCGCGGTCGCTGGCAGCAGGTCTCACGGCATCCCAGGCCCGACCGGCTCCTGCTCCCGCGGGGGCGACGAAGCCAGGACGATGCCGCCTGGGCCATTGACCGAAATTGGCTAGGATGGTATCTTACGGTATCCTGTCATCCTGATAGGAAACCATCCTAGACGGCGGGGTACCCGTCAGGCGCGCGCCTCGTCTCGACCGCGGTCCGACTGGGGAGAAAGGAGAATCACCTTGCCGTTCGACCTTGCCCGGCTCCATGATCGGCACCGCCAGAGACACCTTTTCCAGGCATTGCTCATCGGGTTGCTCCTCACTGCCGTACCCATAGCCGTTATGGCTCCGCCCGCTCAGGCAGCCCCGCCGACCATCACGACCGTGGCAAGCGCCAAGACCGCCGCACCGGGGGTCAACTCGCGCGTGATAGCGACCGCCGACTGCGGCTCCGTCAACAACGTCGTGACCGGCGGGGGAGTGTCGATGACCACCAGCGCCGATGGCACCATGGCCAGCAGCGCGCAACGCGTGGAGGGCACCGGGCCGGGGTCGGCCAGCGCCACGTTCTCCACCAACAACAGCACCAACGCCGAGTTCTGGATCGGCGCCGACGGCACCGGCACCAACAACAGCGACTCCAATGGAGGAGCGATCGCCTTCGCCCTGTGCGACAACGCCAAGACGTACACGGGCGGCACCACCATCGCCACGGCCTCGGTGAACCACCCCACCTCCAGCACCGACTTCACCCCGGCCACCGTCTCGTGCCCCGCCAACACCCATCTGCTCACCGGCGGCGCCCTCACCACCCCCCAAGACGGCGACCTCAAGGTGGTGGGTAGCTACCCGTCGGACGTCAACGGCAACCCGGTGGCCAACGGCGCCACCAACCCGGCCTACTGGTCGGCAATGGGCGACGAGAACGGTACCCAGAGCGACACCACGGAGGTGTTCGCGGTGTGCGCCACCAACGCCGTCGCGGCCACGGTGGAACAGGCCGTCTCGACCGGGACGACCGCGACCGACACCCACCAGGCCGTCGACGTCCAGTGCCCGGCAAACACCAGCCTGGTCGGGGGCGGCTTCGCCGTCGACGCCAACCCGAACCTCTACAGCGGCACGACCGCATTCAGCGGCAGCGGTAACCACGGTGACCACGGCATCGGAAGCTACCCCACGAACTCCTCGGGGGTCGCCTGGACGTCGGGCGCCGCGACGGGCTGGACCGGGGTCCTGCATACCGGCGGCATGCACAACACCACCCCCACGTACGCCCACACGTACGCCGTGTGCGTCTCGTAGCAACGGCGACCGAAACATCGAGAGCACGTAGCAGTCACGTCCCAGCACACGGTGGACGGACGCGGGTCGACCAGGCGGCCCCGGTCCGTCCACCGCAACCCATGCCGCACCATGATCGAAGGGGGGAACCGCAGTTGTCGAGGAACCGGGTGGTGGCCGTCATCGTCGCAGCATGCGTCACCGTCAGCGTCGGAGTCACCATCCCCCGGGTGTCCCAGGCCCTGGCCAACCGCCTTGCGTCCCAACCGCAGGCGGGGCGCGCCGAGAGCTACCTGGACAACCTCCCGGTCAGCTTCGAGGCCAACCTCGGCCAGGTGGACCCTGCCGTGCGGTTCGTTTCGCGCCTGGGCGGCAAGGACGTGTTCCTCACGGGGACCTCGGCGGTGTTCGCGAGCCGCGACGCCACCCTCACCCTCGGTCTGGTAGGCGCCAACCCGCAGCCCTCCATGGCGGGGGCGGGCAGGCTGGCGGGGACCGTGAACTACCTGATCGGCAATGATCCGACCCGCTGGCACACGGACATCGCCACTTACCAGGGCGTGACGGAGCACGAGGTCTACCCGGGCGTCGATCTGGTGTGGCGCGGGTCGGGCCACAACCTGGAGTACGACTTCGTCGTCGCCCCGGGGGCCAGCCCCGCCCGGATCGCTCTGGCGTTCACCGGGGCGTCGGTGCGGATGGGGCCGGGCGGCGAGCTGATGGCGACCCTACCCGGGGGCGCCACGATGCGCCAGGGCGCACCCGCCCTGTACCAGGACGTGGCCGGCAAGCGGCGGAAGGTGGCGGGAGGATTCCGCGTCGCCGGGGGTTCGGTCGGCTTTTGGACCGGTCGCTACGACCGCTCCACCCCCCTCGTCATCGACCCCTTGGTCTACTCGACCTTTCTCGGCGGGTCGGGCGTGACGGAGGGCACAAGCGTTGTTGTCGATGCCGCGGGTAGCGCTTATGTCACCGGCCGCACCCGCGCCCCGGACTTTCTGCCGGACTCGTCCCTGCAACCCTTTGCCGGGACCGCAGAGGATGCGTTCGTGCTCAAGGTCAACGCCGCCGGGACCGCCGTCATCTACGCCACCTACCTGGGAGGGAACGCTTCCGCGCTCCCTCAGGCCGGAGGATCGATCGGGGTGGACGCCTCGGGCAACGCCCACGTGTTCGGGCTGACCTCGGCCCAGGACTTCCCCACCTTCCACGCAGCCCAGCCGGCCTACGGAGGCGGGGCGGCCGACGCCTTCGTGTCCGTGCTTAACGCCGCGGGGACGGGCCTTCTGTGGTCCACCTACCTGGGCGGGAGCGGGACCGAGAACGTGGCCGGTCCCTATCCCGCCGAGCTCGCCCTCGACGCCTCGGGCAACACCTACGTCGCCGGGTCGACCCGCTCGAGCGACTTCCCCACCCTGCACCCACTGTTCCCGGCCAACCAGGGCGGGGCGGACGCGTACGTCACCGAGTACAGCCCGACCGGCGCTCTCCTGTGGTCGACCACCCTCGGAGGTTTCGGCGACGATACCGCCGTCGGGGTCGCCCTCGACGCCTCGGGCAACGTCTACGTCGGCGGCAACACGGGGTCGTTCAATCCCGGTCCCGGCCAGACGGCCTTCCCGACCACGTCCGGCTCCTTCGATCCCGCCCCGCCCACCTCCCAGCCGGCGCAGGACCCGTTGGCCTTTGTCACAAAGTTCTCGCCAGGCGGTGCCGACCTCGTCTGGTCCACCTTCCTCCCCGCCACCTCCCAGAACAATTCCGCGTTCGCCTTCGCCGTCAGCAGCGGCGGGGCTGCGGTCATCGGCGGCAGCACCCAAGCCACGGATCTGCCGCAGGTGCATCCCCTCGCCTGCTGCACTGCGAGCGGTGGCATCCAGGGATGGGTGACCGAGCTCAGCGCCGACGGCAGCGCTGCGGCGTTTTCCTCCTATCTCTCCACGGGGACCTCCGGGGCGTACGGGTTGGCCTTCGATGCCGGTGGCCACTTGTTTGTCAGCGGGGAGTCGGGTTCGGCCACCACATCCTTCCCGGCCCTGGATCCCCTGAAGACGTGCGCCACGAATGACCTGTTCGCGATGAAGATCGATCCCACCACGGGCACGCTGCTCTACGCGACCTGCGTGGGACCCCTGGGCGACCCACAGAACGCCGTCGCGGTGGACGCGGCGGGGAACGCCTACCTCACCGGCGACACCAACTCCTCCTCCTTCCCCCTGGTGCACCCCATCCAGTCGACGATCACCACGCTCAGCGCGTTCCTGGCCAAGATGAGCGACCTCTCGGTCACCGCCACCAGCGCCGACGTCGCTGTCAGTCAGGTTGCGACCCCGTCGCCCGCCGGCGCCGGCAAGCCGCTCACCTACTCGGTGACGGCATCCAACGCCGGCCCGGATCCGGCACGGGGGGCGGCCATCACCGACGTCCTCTCGCCGGCCCTCCTGTTCCGCTCCGCCACCTCCACCGCCGGGCCATGCGGCGAGAGCGTCGGGATCGTCACCTGCCCCCTCGGCACACTGGCCGCCGGGTCGGCTGCCACGGCCACCGTGGTCGCGACCCCCTCGGTCAACGGCACCGTGACCGCGACTGCCACCGCCAGCTCCGCCGACCCCGATCCCAACCCCGCCAACAACTCGGTCACGACCACGACACAGGTCACGGGGACCACGGCCGCAGACCTCTCCGTGACCCAGGGCTCCTCCCCAAGCCAACCCACCCAGGGGCTGCCTCTCACCTACAACCTGTCGATGGCCGACGGCGGGCCTGCCACCGCGGCGGCGGTGGTCCTCACGGACCGCCTCCCGGCGGGCGTGACGTTTGTGTCCGCGGTCGCATCCCAGGGCACCTGTGCCCAGGCCTCCGGCACCGTGACCTGCAGCATTGGCGACCTCGCCGCCCTGGGCTCGGCAACGGCCACCGTCGTGGTCACCGCGACCTCCTCCGGGCCCCTCACCGCCACCGCCACCGTCACCTCCCCGGTGCCGGACCCCAACCCCGCCAACAACACCGCCATCCGGACCGTCTCGGTGCAGCCCCCGACCGCCGACCTGGCGGTGAGCCTGTCGGCGATCCCCGCGCCGGCGACCGCCGGCAGCCCGCTGACCTACGGCATCGGCCTATCCAACGCCGGCCCCTCGCCCGCCGACGGGGCGGTGGTGACCGCCACCCTCGCTCCCCAGGTCACCTTCGTCTCCGCCTCCAGCGGGTGCAGCAACGCCGCCGGCGTCGTCACCTGCAGCCTGGGGACCCTGCCCGCCGGCCAGTCCGAGCCCGTCAATATCGTCACGACGCCGGCGGCCCCGGGGGCCGTGGTCGCCTCGGTGTCCGCCTCGGCCAACCCGATCGACCCCAACCCGGCCAACAACCACGCTTCGGTGTCCTCGAGCGTGATCCCACCTCCTCTGGGGGGGACACTGCCCTCCATCGCCGTGGCGGCACCGCCGCCCGCGCCGGTCGTTGCCCAATCAGCGTCGTCCACCACAACCACCGCCACCTGCCCGGCGGGCACTACCGAGGTGGGAGGAGGAGGCCTGGTGGGCCGCATCGACGGCTCGCAGCCCATCAACGGCCTCAAGCTCAACGGGAGCCTGCCCTCGGACGTCTCGGGGACGGCAGCAGCCTCCGGTTCTTCGGCCCAGAGCTGGGCGGTGGTGGGTGCATTCGCCGGCCAGTCCGAGACCGGGGACCAGGCCCGGCCGTTCGCCCTATGCTCGAGCGCGGCGGGACCGGGACCGTCCACGGTGGTGGTCTCCGCGCCGGTCGGCGTCGCCACCGAGGGCAACCCGCCCTTGGTGGCCACCGCCACCTGCCCCGCGTCGACGCATCTGGTCGGAGGCGGCGCCCTTTCCACGCCGGCCAGCGTCCCCTCGCTCAAGCCGATCGCCAGCTACCCCTCCGACGCCTCCGGAGTGCCTGCTTTGGATGGGGCACGGAGCCTCGGATCGTGGAGCGCCTACGGGGGGGCGGGCCAGGTCGTCCCCGGGGAGACCGTGGTCGCCTACGCCATGTGCGCTCCCTCTCCCGCCAACTTCCCCATCATCGTCGCCCGGGTGGACGCGCCCGGGCCGCAGCTCGGCACCACCTCCGTCACCGCCACCGTGAGCTGCCCGCCCGGCACCCAGCTCTTGCAAGGGGGCTTCTTCACCGACGAGACCGGCGGGCGCCAGCCCCAGCAGGGCGTGCACATCCTCGGCACCTATCCCTCCGACGCCGCCGGCAACCCCGTCGGGGACGGCACCGCCAACCCGTCGTCGTGGACCGACGTCACCCAGTCCGGGGGCCAGGAGTCGCCGGGGACCGCCATGCACGTCACCGCCTTGTGTGCGGTGCTCGTCCCGCCTGCGGACTCCGCCGACGTGGCGATCACGATGTCGGCGCCGCCCACCGGCGCGGCGGGCGTCCCCTACGCCTACACGCTCGGCGTGACCAACTACGGGCCCGCCCCGGCCTCGGGTCCGACGGTCAGCGACCCGCTGCCGGCCGGTCTCACCTTCGTCTCGGCGACGGGCAGCCGTGGCCGCTGCTCCTTCTCCGCGCCCACGGTCACCTGCGGGTTCGGGTTCCTCGACCCGGGAGGATCGGCGATGTTCGTCATCACGGTCACCCCCACGGTGGGCGAGACGATCACCAACACCGCCACCGTCTCCTCCGCCACGCCGGATGCCGTCATGGCCGACAACTCGGCGTCGGCCTCCACATCGGTCGTCGACGCCGACCTCGCCCTCACCGGCATGCCGGCCAACGTCACCACCAACGCCCCCAGCCCCCGTGGAGCCGTGGTCACCTACGCGACCCCGACCGCCGTGGACGATGAACCCGGGGCCGGCGTTGGCTGCGACCATCCCTCTGGCTCGACCTTTGCCATCGGCGCCACCACCGTCACGTGCTCGGCCAGCGACCCCGACGACACCCCGAGCACCGTAACCGGCACCTTCTCGGTGACGGTCGTGGGGGCCGCCGGGCAGACCACCGCCCTCATCTCGACGGTCCAGAGCTTCAACCTGCCGCCCGATTTCGCGACCAGCCTTACCACCAAGCTGCAGGGGGTGCTGAGCGACCTCGCCTCCGGTGCCAACACGGACGCCTGCAACCAGCTCAGCTCCTTCATCAACCAGGCTCGAGCGCAGTCCGGCAAGATGCTCAGGGCAAGCCAGGCGAACATGTTGATCGTCGCCGCCAAGCAGATCCAGGCGGTGATCGGCTGCTGACCGGTTCGACGGGCACAACAGGCTTCCAACCCACCTTGGCGGGCAACGTCTGTCCGGCCAGTTGCGGATTTCGCAGCACAGGGGACAGAGACCGGTCCTCTATCGAGCTCCGGGCCGGGCCCTGCGGTCACGCAAATCGCCCGAGGCCGTAGGCTGATGCCTGCGAGGAAGGCCAGGGCCGATGAGCACGCAGATCCCGCTCGGCGATGCCGTCGCCGAGGTGCTCGACGGCGACCAGCTCAGGCTGCTCCGCCGGTTCGGGCGGGTGCGGGTGCGTCCTGCTGCCGCCGGTGAGGTGCTGCAGCGCGAGGGCCAGGTTCCCCGGACGTTCTACACGGTCGTCGCCCCCCTGGGGGCGTGCGGCAGCGGGGGGCGGGCCTCGGAATAATCGACTCGCTGAGCGCCGCCACTACTTCCGGGGTCAGACCCCTCAGGTCCAGCGGTAGGCTCGGCCCCAACTCCGCCCCTGGGGGCCGCCGAACCCAGCCGCCCGTAACCTACGAACTCCCCGGTGACTCTGCCGGCATCCAGGTACGCCCGACAGGGTCCCAAGCCCCGCCCGTGACGACGCCGTTGAGCAGTGGATCCGCAAACACCACGACCTCATTGATGGCCTCGGCGTATGCGGAGGGGAGTTGAGGAGAAACACCATTCCGGTCGAGGTATGCCACCCACGACCTCTGGCGGGTCAAACCAAGGTCATCGAGAAGGCCCGCCAGGCCGCGCAGTTGGCTTTGACGGTGGAGAGCGGTTGCCGTCAAGGCCTGCCTGAGCTCCTTCGCGTCAATCGGATGCCGCCGCGTCAGGAGCAGCATGTCGGCGAAGTCTCTTTCTCGAGTCGTCGTCGCGCCGCGGTCAATCATGGTGATGATCTTCTCCGCCAGCACAGTGGCCAAGGGGTAGCCAAGCAGGCGGAAGGAACCAGAGAGTAGCGTCGGATAGTCGATTGCAACGGGCTCTGGCGTCACGGGATCCCCGACGTTGACATCGAGACGGAGCACCACTTGTGCGCGGTCAAGGCGCGCAGGCGCGGCCAGCCGGATGCCCGCGTACATCTCAGTGTCTCGAATGAGAGCAGCGGTCAGACGACCCGGCTCGAAGATGACGCCGTCGTCGACTTGGACGTCGAGTACCTCCAGGACGATGCCCACCACGACATCCCGGTCATTGTCGAGCGCCAAGGCAAGCAGGTCGATGTCAGCCGTTGGCCGGCGCGTGCCGAGCGCCGCCAACAGCATGCCGCCCTTGAGTACCAACCGCTCTTGGTGGGGTGAGATCGCAGGCGGTAGAGGAAACGTTCGAGAACGTAGATCGTCAGCAGTTCCTGGGTCGACCGACCCTTTCGGCGAGCGAGGGCGCGGAGATCCAGATACACCCGACTGCCTACAGTGGTCCGGTTCGTCGGGCTCATTCCTGAAGGAGCCGGAGGGCGCTCAAGACCGGCGATCTGACTCGGAGCTGGGTTGCGATCTCCAACACCTGATTTGGCTTCGACTGTGGCTGGCGGAGGTAACGGCGCATGGCCCCGACGGCGAGGTCCTCGCCAATGAGATGCCGGAGCCGAAAAGCATCAACCACACTCCGTTGCCGGTCCGTAATCGAGAACTGAACTTCCGGGGCCACGTGAATCACGCTGCGTCCAAGATCGAATGTATTGGCTTGAAAGACATGGACCCGTGTCGGTGGGCTGTCAATACGGGGCCGATGCGACCCCTTGGGCACAGCCAGGTCCACCCAGCCCGGAATCTCGTCGCTCAAGTCCCAGTAGGCCAGAGCTGAGGAGAGGCAGACCATCGCGTGCGGGGCTCGGGCACAAGCGACCACGAAGTCGATCTGGTCGACGCCGTTCGCCTCCAGCAACTGAAACAACCCGCGGGAGAGCTCTACCACCACCCCGGCCTCCCGAGCTTGATACAGGTCTCGCCAGGACACGCCTGCATTGACGGCCTCGTGAGCGCGGAAGATCGGCCCAAGGCTTCGAAGACGGTCCACGACAGGTGGCTTGGTCGCCATGTATGAAACTCTACCTCGGAATGACTATCCGATGTAGATTCTCATACAGACGCCAGCGGGGCCTGACTGCGTGAGCCAGCCATCTCAGGAAGCGAAGTGAGGCAAGGGGGAGATGCCGTGACCCCGGCTTAGAGTGCGGACCATGGCACGAGCTGCTGAACTGGCAAATATGACATGTCAGTCGATTGTCCGAAGGCGGCAAGGGGGCCGGGTCGATAGAGCCGAGCAGCGGTCGCGCCATATGGGTGAGCGACACGACTGCCTGCCCTGGGGCCAGAGCGGGCAGGCGTCGCCACAGGCCTTCGTCGATGCCAGGAATCACGTGGCGCAGGCTTCGAATTACTCCTTCGTCGCAGGAAGCTCGCCGCCGCGCGGCGTAGGAGCGGCTCCACCCGAACCACCGCCCAGCCGGGCAGAGGTCCGCCCGAAGTCGGACTCCCGCCCCGTGGGAAGGCCCGGACCCCCTGCGGGGAGCCGAACCGAGGCTCCCGAGCAGCTAAAATCGCAGCTGGGGAAGGCTTGGCTGACTACCCGAGGAGGTTTTCTCCCACCTTTTCAACAACCCCCGCCTCGGCCCTCATCGCCCTCGTCCTCGCCCTCGTGGGGGTGGTTGAAAAGCCTGAATGGGCTGGTCAGACCCCCATGGTCGCCGCTGCGCGTCGCCCACCCGTTGAGGATGAAAATGGGTTGCTGCCCGTCGACGCCGGGTCTCATTGGTGCCGTGAGCCCGCAGGTCAGACTGGCGCGAGGGCCTCTAGGCACCCT
>DAIQBQ010000049.1:0-13232 GCA_036781065.1 Actinomycetota bacterium | reverse complement strand
TGCCATCGGATCGTCGGATTTCGGTGACTCGGCGACCCGGGAAAAACTTACTAGCTGCGAGCGGAGACCGGCCGCTGGCCGGTCGGAGCGAGAGCGGAGCCGGAGGAGGAGCGGGTGGTCTGCTAGAGTAGCTGGACCATCCTTTAATGCTGGTCCAGTGAGGCCAGAAAGGAGAGCGGCTTTGCCGAGCGCCGGCCGCCACGCGGCAGCTTCGCCCGAGCCTGGACCGTCGATCAAGGCGGTCGTGCTCGAGGGCCCTGACATTTCCCGGGCGATCACCCGGATGGCGCACGAGATCGTGGAGCGCAACCGCGGCGCCGACGACCTGGTCCTGGTCGGCATCTTCCGGCGGGGGGTCCCCCTGGCCGAGCGGCTCGGCGACGAGATCGAACGGATCGAAGGTTCCCGCCCGCAGGTGGGGGCGCTCGACGTCACCTTCTACCGGGACGACATCGGCATCCGCCAGCCCACCGAGATCGGGCCGACCGAGTTTCCCTTCGACGTCGACTCCACCACGGTGGTGCTGGTCGACGACGTGCTGTACACGGGCCGGACCGTGCGGGCGGCGATCGACGCCCTGGTCGACTTCGGGCGGCCGCGGGCCGTGCAGCTCGCCGTGCTGGTCGACCGCGGCCACCGGGAGCTGCCGATCCGGGCGGACTACATCGGCAAGAACCTGCCGACCTCCCACCGGGAGGCGGTAGAGGTCCACCTCGCCGAGACCGACGCGGCGGACTCCGTCCTGATCGTGGAGGCGCCGTGATCAAGCACCTGCTGAGCGTCGAGCAGCTGTCCCCGTCGCAGATCGACCAGATCCTGAAGACCGCCGACTCGTTCCGGGAGGTCGGCACCCGCAAGATCAAGAAGGTACCGACCCTGCGCGGCCGCACGGTGTGCAACCTGTTCTTCGAGCCCTCGACCCGAACCCGGATCTCGTTCGAGCTGGCCGCCAAGCGGCTGTCCGCTGACGTGGTCAACTTCGTGGGCGACGCCAGATCGTCGCTGTCCAAGGGGGAGTCGTTCAAGGACACCGCCCAGACGCTGCAGGCGATGGGGGTCGACGCCATCGTGGTCCGGCACTCCTCGGCGGGGGCGCCGCTCAGGCTGTCCCGCTGGGTCGAGGCCAGCGTGATCAACGGCGGCGACGGGGCGCACGAGCACCCCACCCAGGCGCTGCTCGACCTGTACTCGATCCGCGAGCACTTCCCGAGCTTCAAGGGCCTGCGGGTCGGCATCGTCGGCGACGTGGGCCACTCCCGGGTCGCCCGCTCCAACGTCATCGGGCTCAAGACGATGGGCGCCCACGCCATCCTGGTCGGGCCGCCGACGCTGATGCCGCCCGCCGTGGAGAGCTGGGGGGTGGAGGTCGCCAACGACCTGGAGGTGGTGCTGCCGACGCTCGACGTGGTCTACCTGCTGCGCATGCAGCGGGAACGCCAGAACGAGCAGCTGGTTCCGTCGCTCCGGGAGTACGCCGCCTTCTGGGGGCTCGACCTGCGCCGCACCGGGCTGCTCAAGCCGGAGGCCGTGATCATGCATCCCGGCCCGATGAACCGGGGCATCGAGATCGCCGCCGAGGTGGCCGACCTGGAGCGGTCGATCATCACCGACCAGGTGACCAACGGCGTTGCGGTAAGGATGTCGCTGCTCTACCACATGCTCGGCGCCGAGGAACGGCGGCCGGGGCAGGCGCGCCGGGACTCCGCCCAACTCGCCCTGGGGTCCGACGTCGCCGACGACGCGCCCAGCTTCGCCGGGCACCCGGGGGCGGTGGCCGTTGGCTGACCTGCTGCTCACCGGAGGCCGCCTGATCGACCCGGCCTCCGGCGTGGACCGGGTGTGCGAGCTGCTGATCGGTGGTGGAGTTATCGAGGCGGTCGGCACGGGTTTGAGCGCCCACGGGGCTGAGGTCGTCGATGTCGCCGGGGCGGTGGTGTGCCCTGGGTTCGTCGATACCCACGTCCACCTGCGCGAGCCGGGCCGCGAGGACGAGGAGACGATCGCCTCCGGGTCGGCGGCGGCGGCGCTCGGCGGCTACACCGCCATCTGCGCCATGCCCAACACCGACCCGGTGTGCGACACCGCGGCGGTTGCCGAGAAGGTCGCCTCGGCCGGGCGGTTCCTGGGCCTGACCCGGGTGCTGCCGGCCGGCGCCCTGACCCAGGGGCTGGAGGGGACGCAACTGGCCGCGATCGGCGAGATGGCCACCTCGCCGGCCCGGGTGCGGCTGTTCACCGACGACGGGAAAGGCGTCCAGGACGCCGCCCTGCTGCGCCGGGCGATGGAATACGTCAAGGGCTTCGGGGGCATCTGTGCCGAGCACTGCGACGTCGCCTCGCTCTCGCACGGGGGCCACATGCACGAGGGGGTGTGGTCCTCCCGGCTCGGGCTGGGCGGTATCCCGGCGGAGGCCGAGGAGCTGGCACTGGGACGGGACCTGGGGCTGGCCAAGCTGACCGGTGTCCACTTCCACGCCCTGCACGTGTCGACCGCGGGATCGGTCGAGCTGATCCGCCTGGCCAAGGCGCAGGGGCTGGCGGTGACCGCCGAGGCGACCCCCCACCACCTGACGCTGACCGACGCCGCTCTCGCCGACTACGACACCAACCTGAAGGTCAACCCGCCGCTGCGCTCCCCGGACGACGTGGAGGCGGTGCGCCAGGGGCTGCTCGACGGCACGATCGACAACATCGCCACCGACCACGCCCCGCACGCCGCCCACGAGAAGGAGGCAGAATTCGAGGCCGCCCCGCCGGGGCTGATCGGGTTGGAGACCGCCCTCGGCGTGCTGATCACGGACCTGGTCGGGCCGGGGATCCTGTCGCTCCCGGCGCTGGTCAAGGCGATGTCCACCAGGCCCGCCCGGGTCCTCGGCCTGGCCGGCCAGGGCGGCCCGCTGACCGCCGGGGCGCCGGCCAACGTGACGGTATTCGATCCGTCCGCCCGCTGGGTCGTCGATCCGGCCGCCTTCGCCTCCCAGTCGCGCAATTGCCCGTGGGCCGGGCGGGAGCTGACCGGCCGGGTGGTCATGACCGTGTTCGAGGGCCGGGTGGTCGCCCGCGAGGGCCGGGTGGTCGCCCGCGATGGCCGGGTCGGGGGGCCGACGCCGACGGTGCCGGGCCGGGCATGAGTGGGCCAATGAGCGAAGCTGTGCTGGTGCTGGAGGACGGCGCCGTGTTCGAGGGGGCCGGGTTCGGGGCCGCGCCCGGAGTTCCTGCGGCTGGGTTGAGCGCCGGCGAGGTGGTGTTCAACACCGGCATGACCGGCTACCAGGAGGTGCTGACCGACCCCTCCTACGCCGGCCAGATCGTGACCATGACCTACCCGCACATCGGCAACTATGGGGTGGTCGCCACCGACGAGGAGGGCCGCCGCCCGCACGCCGCCGGCTTCGTGATCCGCGACCTACCCGTCCGCTGGTCGTCGTGGCGGGGCACCCGCAGCCTGGAGGAGTACCTGGTGACCTGGGGGATCCCGGGCATCGCCGAGGTCGACACCCGCCGGCTCACCAGGCACCTGCGCTCGGCTGGGGCGATGCGCGGCGCGATCGCCGCTGGAGGCGCCGACCCGGGCGAGCTGGCCACGGCGCTGCAGGCATACCCGTCGATGACCGGCGCCGACTTCGTCCGCACCGTTACCACCGGGGCGCCCTTTGCGCTGGCGCCGGCACCGGGCGACCCGCCTGCCCGGTTCAACGTTGCCGCCTACGACTTCGGCATCAAGACCAGCATCCTGCGGCAATTGACCGCCCACGGGTGCGCGGTCACCGTCTACCCGGCCTCGACCCCGGCCGAGGAATTGATCGGCTCCGGGGTCGACGGGGTGTTCCTCTCCAACGGGCCGGGCGACCCGGAGGCGGTGCGCTACGGCATCGCCGCCATCAGGTCGCTCGTCGGCCGGGTCCCGGTCTTCGGGATCTGCCTGGGTCACCAGCTACTCGGCCTGGCGCTCGGCCTGCCGACGTTCAAGCTGCCGTTCGGCCACCACGGGGTCAACCACCCGGTCGCCCGGCTGGCCGACGCCAGAGTCGAGATCACTACCCAGAACCACGGTTTTGCGGTCAGCGCCGAGCCGTTCGGCTTCGAGGCGCCGGACGCCCCGGGCAGGGCGCTGCCGGCGGGGCTGACCGCCCGCACCTCCCATGGCAGGGCGGAGCTGACCCACGTCAACCTGAACGACTACACGGTCGAGGGGTTCCAGCTGCTCGACGAGCCGGCCTTTGCCGTGCAGTACCACCCCGAGGCGGGGCCCGGCCCGCACGATGCCCGCTACCTGTTCGCCAGCTTCTGCCGGCTGATGGGCGGTCCGGAGCAATGAGCGGCCGCGCCGCCGGCGATGGCCCGGGCTTCTGGGTCGCCCTGGACGCCATGGGCGTGCTGTACCGCCAGCGGGGGATCGCCGCAGTCCTGGTCGGGCTGGCCCGGGGGCGGGGCGTGATGGTGACCGAGTCGGCCGCGCGGGATGCCTACCGCCGGGCCAGCCGCGGGCTGCTCGACGCCCCCGGCTTGTGGCAGTCGCTCGGGGTGGCGGCCGGCGAGGTGGAGGCACTGGACGCCCAGCTGGTCGCCGGCCGCTCGCTCACCCCGGGCGCGCGGGGGTTCCTGGCCGGCATGCGGGCGGAGGGGGTCGGCGTCGGGTGCATCACCAACGACCTGGCCAGCTGGTCGGCTGACGCCCGGCGGGTCCACCGGCTGGAGGGCGACGTCGACCCGTGGGTGGTCTCCGCCGAGATCGGTGTCCGCAAGCCGGGCCGCGAGATCTACCAGGCCTTTGTCGACGCCTCCGGTTGCCAGCCCGCCCGGTGCCTGTTCGTCGACGACACCATCGAGAATCTGGAGGCGGCACGCCGGCTCGGCTTCCAGACGGTATGGTTCGGCGCCGACCCGCCGGGAGCCCGCCGCGACGGCACCGCCGGGCACCGCCGGGTGGACGGTTTCGAAGAGCTGGCCACATGCGTCACGAGCTACATCGATCGCAGCGAAACCATCGAGCAGGAGGGATAGCGATATGGGACGAGGGGACCGCCGCAAGACCCGCTGGAAGAAGGACCGGCAACGGGCGAAGAAGGCCCGCGTCGTCCGCCAGGCCCGCGCCAAGGGGCAGGCCCGCAAGGGCTGACCTCGTTTCGTAAGAAGCGTCCCCCGACCGCCCACCGCCCAGCCCGCAGAGCCCACAGAGAGAGACCATGCCCCGACGCAGCGACCTGAAGTCGATCCTGCTGATCGGCTCTGGCCCGATCGTCATCGGGCAGGCCTGCGAGTTCGACTACTCCGGCACCCAGGCGTGCAAGGTGCTGAAGGAGGAGGGCCTGCGGGTGGTGCTGGTCAACTCCAACCCGGCGACGATCATGACCGACCCGGAACTGGTCGACGCCACCTACGTCGAGCCGATCACACCGGACGTGATCGAGCAGGTGATCGCCCGGGAGCGCCCGGACGCCTGCTTGCCGACCCTCGGCGGACAGACCGCGCTCAACGCGGCGATGGAGCTGGACCGCCGGGGCGTCTTCCAGCGGTACGGCGTCGAGCTGATCGGGGCCAACCCGGCGGCGATCGCCACCGCCGAGGACCGCCGCCAGTTCCGGGAGGCGATGACCCAGATCGGTATGGACCTCCCCCGCTCCGGCTTCGCCTACACCGTCGAGGAGGTGCGGGCGGTCGTCGACGAGATCGGGCTGCCGGTGGTGCTGCGCGGCTCGTTCGTACTCGGCGGCGGAGGGTCGGGGATCGCCAGCACCGACGAGGAGCTCGAAGCGATGGCGGCGGAGGCGCTGGCGGCGTCGCCGATCTCCGAGGTGCTCGTCGAGGAGTCGATCGCCGGCTGGAAAGAGTACGAGCTGGAGGTGATGCGGGACCGCCGCGACAACTACGTGGTCGTCTGCTCGATCGAGAACCTCGACCCGATGGGCGTCCACACCGGCGACTCGATCACCGTCGCACCCGCGCAGACGCTGAGCGACGCCGAGTTCCAGGCGATGCGCGACGCCGGCGCCCAGATCATCCGGCGGATCGGCGTCGAAACCGGTGGCTCCAACATCCAGTTCGCCGTGCACCCGGGCACCGGCCGCATGGTGGTGATCGAGATGAACCCGCGGGTGAGCCGCTCCTCGGCGCTGGCCTCCAAGGCGACCGGGTTCCCCATCGCCAAGATCGCCGCCAAGCTGGCGATCGGCTACACCCTTGACGAGATCGCCAACGACATCACGCTGAAGACCCCGGCCTGCTTCGAGCCGTCGATCGACTACGTCGTGGTGAAGGTGCCCCGCTGGGCGTTCGAGAAGTTCCCCGGCGCCGACCACCGGCTGGGCACCCAGATGAAGTCGGTCGGCGAGGCGATGGCGATCGGGCGGACCTTCCCCGAGGCCCTGCAGAAAGCGTTGCGGTCATTGGAGAACGGGCGGGCCGGGCTCGGCCACGACGGGGCCGGGACGCGGGTCGAGCAGCTCTCGGCCAGCGAGCTGCTCGCCGCCGTCGCCGTGCCCACCGAGGACCGGCTGTTCCTGCTCGAGCGGGCACTGCGGCTGGGCATCTCGGTCGAGGAGCTGAACCGGGTGACCGGGATCGATCCCTGGTTCCTGGCGCAGATCGAAGCCCTTGAGGGACTGGCGGCGGCAGTCTCGGCCTCGTGCGCCGGTCCGGGCGGCCTGGACCGCCGGCTGGTGCGCCGTGCGAAGCGGGCCGGCTACTCGGACGCCCAGCTCGGGGTGCTGACCGGCCTGGGTGAGGCGGCGGCGAGGCAGGGCCGGCTGGCCGCCGGGGTGGCGCCGACGTTCAAGACCGTCGACACCTGCGCGGCGGAGTTCGAGGCGATGACTCCCTACTACTACTCGACCTACGAGGACGAGGACGAGGTCGCCTCCACCGGGCGCCGGTCGGTGGTGATCCTGGGGTCCGGCCCGAACCGCATCGGGCAGGGCATCGAGTTCGACTACTGCTGCGTCCACGCCGCCCTGGCGATCCGGGAGTCCGGCTACGACGCGGTGATGGTCAACTGCAACCCGGAGACGGTCTCGACCGACTACGACATCTCCACCCGGCTCTACTTCGAGCCGCTCACCTTCGAGGACGTGCTGGCGGTCGTCGAGCGTGAGCAGCCGATCGGCGTCATCGTCACCCTCGGCGGGCAGACCCCGCTCAAGCTGGCGGTCCCGCTGGCCGCCGCCGGGGTCCCGCTGCTCGGCACCCCGCCGGACGCCATCGACCGGGCTGAGGACCGGGGCCGGTTCACCGCACTGCTCTCCGAGCTGGGCATCGCCCAGGCCCCCGGCGGCATCGCCACATCGCTGGCCGAGGCCCGGGAGGTCGTCGAGCGGGTCGGCTACCCGGTGCTGGTGCGGCCCTCGTACGTGCTGGGGGGGCGGGCGATGGAGATCGTCTACGCCGACGAGGCGCTGGAGCGCTACATCGCCCACGCGGTGCGGGTTTCCGAGGCTCACCCGGTCCTGATCGACCGCTTCCTGGAGGACGCGGTGGAGGTCGACGTCGACGCCGTGTGCGACGGGACCGATGTCTACGTCGGCGGCATCTTGGAGCACATCGAGGAGGCGGGGGTCCACTCCGGGGATTCGGCCTGCGTCATCCCGCCCCACTCGCTGGCGCCCGAGGTGGTCGGCCAGATCGTGCGCGGCATGGACCAGCTGGCCCGGGCGCTCGGCGTCGTCGGGCTGATCAACGCCCAGTGGGCGGTGCGGGACGGTGTCGTCTACTGCCTGGAGGTCAACCCGCGGGCTTCCCGGACGGTGCCCTTCGTCGGCAAGGCCACCGGGGTCCCGCTGGCCAAAGTGGCGGTCCGGGTGATGCTGGGTGAGAAGCTGGCGGCGATGGCGCAACTGCCGCCGCGGCCGGTGGCCGGGGTGTGGTGGGGCCACGACCGCATGGACCACGTGGCGGTCAAGGAGGCGGTGCTCCCATTCGGCCGGTTCCCCGGGGTCGACACGCTGCTCGGCCCGGAGATGCGCTCGACCGGGGAGGTGATGGGTATCGACAACGAGCTCGGCCTCGCCTTCGCCAAGTCGCAGGCGGCTGGCGGCTGGGCGCTGCCGACCAAGGGCCGGGTGTTCGTGTCCGTGGCGAACCCGGACAAGGCGGCCGTTGTCGAGCCGGTGCGGGCGCTGCTCGGGTTCGGCTTCGAGGTGCTCTCCACCCAGGGAACGGCGGTGTTCCTCAACGAGGCCGGGATACCGGCGACGCCCGTGGGCAAGTTCTCCGAGGGGTCGCCCAACATCGTGGAGCAGATCATGAGGGGAGAGGTCGACCTGGTCGTGAACACGCCGCGGGGCCGGGGGCCGCGGGCCGACGGCTACGAGATCCGGACCGCAGCGGTGCGCAAGAACATTCCCTACGTCACCACGATCGCCGGCATCCGGGCGATGGTGGCGGGCATTGAATCGCTGCGCCGTGGGGAGCAGTCGGTGCGCCCCCTGCAGGACTATTTGGACTATCGTGGCAGGGCTTGAGGAGAAGGCCTTCTATGATCCAGCGCGGCATGATCCAGTACACCGGCGAGGTGCTCTCCCACCGCAAACATGGCGAGGAGTACCACTCGCTGACCATCGTCGCGCCCGAAATTGCCGAGTCGGCGCGGCCCGGGCAGTTCGTCAACCTACGACCGCCGCCCGACCGCTACTACACGCTGCGCCGGCCGTTCTCGATCTGCCGGGTCAACCGCGGGAGTGGGTGGGCGGCCACCGTCGAGGTGATCTTCGACATCCGCGGCCCGGGGACCGCCGCGCTGGCGGCGATGCGGGCGCACGATCCCATCGACATCATCGGGCCGGTCGGTCAGGGCTTCGCCATCCCGAAGACCCGCCAGACGTGCCTGATGGTCGGCGGCGGGGTGGGAGCGACGCCGTTGTTCTTCCTCGGCGAGGAGTTGCGGGCCGCTGGTAAGCGGGTCGACGTGCTGTGCGGCGCCTCCCGGGCCTCCCGCCTGGTCAACACGCTGGAACTGAAGCGCCTCGGCGCCCAGACCGAGTTCACCACCGACGACGGCTCGGTCGGCTATAAGGGTCCGGTCACCGACCTGCTTGCCAGCATGATCGAGCGGTGCGGGAGCGAGGTGATCTACGCCTGCGGGCCGCGGCCGATGCTGAAGGCGGTCACCCAGATCGCCGTTGAGCACCGGGTGCCGGTGCAGGTCGCAATGGAGGAGCACATGGCGTGCGGGATCGGGATCTGCATGAGCTGCGTCGCCCCGATCTTCAACACCAAGGGCACCGGGATCATGCTGCTGCGCACCTGCCTCGAGGGGCCGGTGTTCAACGGCGCCCGGGTGGCCTGGGATCGCTACGGCACCGATTTGGACGAATGGGAGGCTCCCCCTGGCAACTAATCCTCCGGTCTATCAGGAGACCGAGTACGTCAAGCCGATCGGCCGCGACACCGAGCCGCCCGAGCCGCCCGGAGGCCGCCCGCCGCGGCCCCCGGTCGACCTGAGGGTCGCTCTGGCCGGGATCCCGCTGCGCAACCCGATCGTCACCGCCTCCGGGTGCTTCGCCTCCGGCCAGGAGGTCGCCCAGTTCATGGACCTGCGCCAGCTGGGCGCGGTGGTCGTCAAGTCGATGACCCTCGAGCCCTGGAAGGGCAAGCCCACGCCGCGGATGGTCGAGACGCCCTCGGGGATGCTCAACGCCATCGGGCTGCAGAACAAGGGGGTGGACTACTTCCTGTCGAAGGACCTGCCGGTGCTCAACCGGATCGGAGTGCCGGTGATCGCCAGCATCGCCGGCAGCAGCGTCCAGGAGTTCGTCCGGGTGGCCGACCGGCTGCGCGGCGCCCCCGGCGTGGTGGCGGTCGAGGTCAACATCTCCTGCCCGAACCTGGAGGACCGCAACTCGATGTTCAGCCACGACCCGGTGGCCACTGGGACCGTGATCAGCCAGCTGCGCCGGTCGCTCGACGTGCCGATGTTCGCCAAGCTCTCGCCCAACGTCACCAGCATCGTCGACATCGCCGGGGCGGCCCTCGACGCCGGCGCCCGGGGATTGAGCCTGATCAACACACTGCTCGGGATGGCGATCGACATCGAGACCGGGCGGCCGCGCCTGGGCGGGGTGATGGGCGGTCTGTCCGGCCCGGCGATCCGGCCGGTGGCGGTGCGGGCGATCTACGAGGTGCACAAGGAGTTCCCCGACGCGCCGATCATCGGCATGGGCGGCGTGATGAACCACCGCGACGCCATCGAGATGATGCTCGCCGGAGCGACCGCGGTGGCCGTCGGGACGGCGAACTTCATCGACCCCCGGGCAACGCAGGAGGTCATCCACGGGCTCGAGCGGTTCATGGTCGAACGGGGCATCCGCAACCTGTCCCGGCTGCGCGCGCTGTCGGCGTGAGCGGGCCGGCTGGCCTGATCGTCGCCTTGGACGGCGACGACCTGGCGCAGATGGAGGCGCTCGCCCGGGAGCTGTCCGGCTCGGTCGACGCATTCAAGGTCGGCCTGACCCTGTTCGGTGCCTACGGGACTGAGGCGCTGCTGGAGATCGGCCAGCACGGGAAGGTGTTCTGCGACCTGAAGTTCCACGACATCCCGAGCCAGGTGGAAGGGGCGGCCGCAGCGCTCGCCCGGCAAGGGGTGTGGATGATGACCGTGCACGCCTCTGGGGGGGCGGCGATGGTGTCCGCCGGGGTGCGGGGAGCTTTGACCGGTCGTGCTCGGGATCCCGCCCTGGTGGCGGCGGTGACGGTGCTTACCAGCCTTGATGCGGCTGAGCTGTCGGCGCTGGGTCAGCCGGACGGCCCGGCGGTGCAGGTCGAGCGGTTGGCCCGGCACGCGGTGGCGGCGGGTGCCCCGGCGCTGGTGTGCTCGCCGCAGGAGGTGGCCGCGGTCCGGTCTGCCGTTGGGCCGAGCGTGGTGCTGGTGTGCCCCGGCATCCGGCCGGCCGGATCGGTGCTGGGCGACCAGGCGCGGGTATCGGCCCCAGCCGATGCGGTGGCGGCTGGGGCCGATTACCTCGTTGTGGGCCGCCCGATCACCGGATCATCCAATCCGGTTGAGGCGGCGGAGAAAATCCGCGCTGAACTCTAGTTGATCTCCTCCTCGACAACCCGGCGATGGGTGCCAGGACGAGGGTCGTAGTAGGCGGGGTCTTGATAGACCGTGGTGGTCGGCCGGCGCCGGCCGAATCCGCCCCAGCTGTTCCAGAAGATCATCGAGAGCACGGCGCCAAGCACGCCTACCAGCATCAGGATCACGCCCACAGCGTGGATGTTCACCCCTGACAGGTTGGTCTCGACGGCGAAGTCGAGGATGGCACCAACGGCAATCAGGAATATGCTGGTACCTAAGCCCATTTCAACTCCTTTCAAAAACCACAAGCCGTACTGCGGCTCGCTCTCTTTATACCCAGAAATTGGCGGCCAAATCATCCGGCGCCGCCAGCGGCTGGCTACAGATTGTGGAGTTCTTTCGCCGAAAAGCCGGAAAAAAACTCCGCAATTCGGCGCTTTTAGGACGCGCCGAGCCTGGTTGTCGGCTACGGGATGTTGAACAGGTCCATCAGGTAGAAGCCGAGCTCTGCCCGCGGCCCGCTCAGCCGGAGGCTGCCCTCCTTGATCGCCTCCTCGACGTCGAGGAGCTTGATCAGCAGCAGGAACAGCGCCTGGGCGTCGCCGGAGATCACGCAGTCGGCCTGGGCCGGGGCCGGGCTCAGCAGCTCCAGCGCGCCATTGCTGAGCCGCAGGCCGAAGCTGAACGTCCCGGTCACCTGGACCGCGAAGGTGGCGACCAGGTCGGCGGCCAGCTCGGGGACCAGCACCTGGCCGAGGGCGTGCCGGATGAACGGCCACATCAGGGCCACGTCATCGGGCTCAAAGGGCAGGGGAGCACCGAGGGCGGTCGAGATCGCCGAGCCGTGCATTGCCTGATGGGTGAGCACGTAGGCGGTCAGGCCGTCGATGCCGACGGTCCCCATCGGGGTGACGCAGAGCTGGCCGGGCGGGGCGGCGCTGGCCTCATCAAACACAATCCCGGTGTGGGTCAGCAGCTCGTCGGCCAGGATCTGGAGGTCCCGTTCCGAGTAGCCCTCGAGCGCCACCAGGTTGGCTTCCTGCAGGCCCTCGCGGGTGCCGTCGCCGTAGGGGATCTGGATGCCCCGGGCCATCATCCCGAGCCCGAGCGTGGTGAAGGCGAGGTGTGCGGCGGCTTCGCCGACGGTCCACTCCGAGTGGGGGATCGGCTGGTTGGGGTCCACCCCGCTGCGCAGCATCCCGGCGATCCGCCGGGCGACCGCCTCGCAGGCGGCCCGCCGCTCGACGAGGCCGGCCGGGGGAGCCATCATCGGCGGGTTCTTTTGGTTCGGTGGCTTCTCGTGATATCCATGCGCTGTCGGCCCCTCGCAGTGCCAATCACCCTAAGGATGGTAGCAGTGTCCAATGTGGAGAGTCAACGAGCCTCGGCGGTCAACCCCACCGCGGCGTCGTTGCTGGGATTCCTGTACTGGCAACCAATGAGTGGCGGCGAGATCGAGCGCGCCGTCGAAGCCAGCGTCGGCCGGTTCTGGAGCCTGACCCGCAGCCAGATCCACCGGGAGCTCGCCGCATTGGCGGAGGCCGGCCTGGTCAAGCTCGGGCCGGTCGGGCCGCGCCGCCGGCAGCCGTACAAGATCACGGCGACGGGAAAGAAGGCGTTCCTTCGCTGGCTCCAGGAGGAACCGGGGTCCGACCTGATCCGCTCCCCGTTCCTGCTCAAGTTCTTCTTCGGCATCCTGCTGCCCGAGCCGACGCTGCGCCGGTTCATCGACGCCCAGCGCCAGCTGCACCGCAAGGAGCTGGAGTACTACCAGCGACTGCTGCCGACGATCGTCGAAACCGACCCGGCCCCGGCCCACGTGGTGCGTTTCGCCATTGCCTACGAGAAGAGCTGGCTCAAATGGATGGACGCGATCCCGTGGGAGGTCTGGTCAATGCCCGAACACCAGCACCCGCTGCCGCCCGGGACCGAGCTGCCACCCCCACCCCCGCCGGCCCCGCCGGAGAAAGACTGAACATCCGTGGTTACCAAGCCACACAAATCGGCCGAACGCAAGCTCACCTCCCGCCCGGTGGGCCGGCGGCTGAGCGAGGCCGAGGTGCTCGATCGGCTGCGGGCCGCCGGGGCGCTTTCCGCCGGGGCGGTGGACCCGGCGATGGTGTCCGAACAGCCGGCCCTCGCCCTGTCGCTGGGGCTCACCCTCGCCGACCGGCTCGCCGGCGTCGCCGTCGATGCGGTACTGCCCGCCGGCCCGGCGTCGATCG
>DAIQBQ010000048.1:0-13317 GCA_036781065.1 Actinomycetota bacterium | reverse complement strand
ACGAGGCGCAGACGGCGTAGGAGACCGTCTGCAAGCCGGCCCCTTGGCGCCCTCCGGCGCCGGCTGCTGCGGTCCACGAGCCCGCTTCCAGCCCGGCTGCGGCCGGGGCCCCGCCGGCAGTACTCGGGTAGCTTCCGAGCAGGTGCAGGCTGGGGGATCCTGGGCCACCCGATGGGTCACCGGTAAACCCGCCGCCTCCCAGCAGCTCCGTGCCGGGCGGGCAGCTCGCCGTGGCCCGCGCCGTGCTCCGGGAGGCACCCGGTCCGTCGACCTGGGCGACTGTCACCGTCACCCGCGCCGGGCCGCCGGTGAGGCAGAGCGCCAGCGCCGTCGTCGCTCCTCCCAGGACCGGCTGGCCGCCGGTGTCGCCGATGCCCACCCAGGTGCGGCGCTCCGGGAGCGTGCCGTTGGTATGCAGGCTCGAGGGCGGCTTTCCCCCGCCGGTGAGCGCAGCCCCGACGCCCCCCCCGACCAGGGTCGTCCCGGCCGGGCAGGCAGCCGAGCTGCGAGTCGCCGTCGCTGGGCCGGCCGGGCCCCCGACGGTACTGACCGCCACGGTGCGGACCAGCCCGGAGGCCCCACCCCCGATGACCGTGCGGCCGGCGGTGGCGACCGCCGTCGGGCCACATGCTGCGGTCACCGCGGCGGCTGCGGCCAGCAGGATTGCCCTCCTCATGGAGCCGGAGGCGCCGCCGCCTTGCTGAGCACGCCAGCTTCGGTGAGCAACGCCAGGGCGGTGCCGGTCCGGCCGCAGCAATGCCGCGGCAATGACGGATGGCCCTGCACGGATTCAGTCGACAGTTCTAACGTCGGCTGCTCGCCTTCGGTCTCGTCGTTTCGGGGCGGGTGCCGGCAGCTCGATCGGTCTCGCCGTGGCTGCGGCGGTTGCCTCGATACCTGGGATACACAAAAGGCGTGGCCGCCCGCGGTCGTGCCCGCTCAAGCAGCAGGGCGGGTCACGCCCGCACCCCGCACAGGGCGAATCCCGAGGAGATCGTCCCCGGCGTGGGCTGTCCGCCCGACTGGGTGATCGCAGTCCAGTCGGTGGCGGTCCCCCCAGCCGCAACGGGGGCAGCCCCGACGCTGGGGTAATCGCCCGTGACGTGCACGCCCTGCTGGGGTGTCCCCCCGTTGAGGGTGATGTTGACCCCCCCGCCGAGGACCGCCGAGCCCGCTGGGCAGTGCACGGTCAGCTGCTGAGGGGTCGAGGCGGTCTGCGGCCCGTTCGCGGTCACCGTCGCCACCTGGACCGACACCACCCCGGCCGGTGCGCACACGGCATAGGCCGATGTCGTGGCCCCGGTGATCGCCGCCCCACCGGAAGCCGCGACCGCCGTCCACGATGTCGGGGCAGCCCCGTTCGCCGCGGCGGCTCCGGCGGTGTTGCTGGGATAACTGCCGATGAGGTGAAGGCTGGGTTGGAACGACGATGCGGGAACCGAGGTGCTCGCCCCGCCGCCGACCAGCACGGCCCCGGCGGGGCAGTTGGCGGTGGCTGCCACCGATCCGGCAGCGACCGCCGGCCCGGCGACGCTCGCCACCGTGACCTGCGGCTGCACCGCCGCCCCGGTAGCGCACAGGGCATACCCATCGGTTTGGGCGTTGGTCATCGGCTGCCCGCCAGCGCCGCCGACGCTCAGCCAGGCGGCTGGGGGGCCGCTGGACACGGGGACCCCGGCGGCGGTGCTGGGTACCGCCGCCAGCGCCCGCAGGCTGTTGTTCGGCACGGTCCCGTCGGTGGTGCGCAGGTTGAAGCCGCCGGCGACGAGCGCGGAGCCGGCGGGGCAGCTGGCCGAGGCCTGAACCTGGGTCCCGGCCGCGCTCGGCCCGGCGGTGGAGGCGAGGGCGACGGTCGTCGCAAAGGCACCGGTTGGAGGCGGGGGAGCCGAGGTCGGGCTCGGCGGCGGTGACTGGGCCGGCACGCCCCCCCCGGCGCCCTGGCCGGCGTGTGATCCGGGAGATGGCTGGCCGGGCGCCGCGGCGGGTTGCGCCGGAGCGGCCGGCCTTCCTCCCGCGCTGCCCGGGGCCGAGGGTGAAGAGGTTCGGGCTGCCGCCGAGGTGGTCGAGTGGGCAGCACTCGCCGGCGCCTTCGTGGAGGGGGTGGCGCCGAGCGGACTCGCCGCGGTGGGGGAGGCGCCGCCCGGCACCGGGGCAACCGCCGTGGGCGAGACGGTGGAGGCGCCCGGCGGGGACGAAGAGGGCCGGGTTGGCTTCACCGCCTTGGGGGACCCGTGGCCGCATCCCGCAAGCAGGAGCACAGCGCTGAGCAGGGCCGCCGCCAGAGGTTGGCGCGGGGCCGGTCGTCGGGGGCTCATTGGCGCCGGATCACCTCGCGTGTGGCCGTCCGCCAGGCGGCCTTCAGCGGGCCGGACGACCACCCGGCGGTGTGCGGCTGCAGCAGGAGCACCGCCTGGCCGTCGCGCCATACCGGCCGCACCCAGTCGCCGAGTTCGATGGCGTCGCCCTCGGAGGGCTCGCGCCCGGCGAGGTCGCGGGCACTGTCAATCGGGATCCCGGCTCGGAGCTCGGCGTAGGTTCGCTGGCCCTCGATCGCTCGGATCCCGGGCATCCACAGGAAGAAACCGTCGGCACCCGAGGCGTGCAGCCCGACCGCAGCGAGTGCACCGATCACGCCACCTCCGTCGCCACCGTGGACAGAGGCGTGGACGCCCGACGACGCCGCCACCCGCCAAGCGGCGCCGGTATCGAGGACCTCCCGCTGCGCCCGGCGTCCGAACTCGACCAGCTCCCGGCTACGCTCCGGAGCAGTCCACACCGGCCGCCGGGCCACAACGAGGCCCGGGTCCGAACCTTCGGCGCTCTCCTCTTCGAGGACCCGGGCACACAGTGCGGTGATCCGGGTGACGTCCGGGGACCCCCCGGCACACCAGCTGATGCAGGCGCTCGAATTGTGCGAGGTGTAGCGGATTGCCGGGTGCACCAGAAGTTGGTGGCGGGTGGCACCGAGGCACCGGCCCTCACCCGCCTCTTCGAGGACAAGGATCAGGTGCTGCACGAGGAACCCGGTCCCATGACTCGAGACGTTGTCGGTGTCGTCGATGCCGATCAGCAGGTCCGCCTGGTCCAGCATGCTCGGGCGGCTCATGAGCCCGACCTCCCGGGAGTGCCGGCACAGAGGGCGAAGGCCACGGTGGACGTGCCCAAGGCGGGGAGGCCACCGTCGTTGGCCAGGGCACTCCAGGAACGGACCGCCCCACCGTTGCCCGGCGGCTGGCCGGACTCGTCACTCGGGAACGAGCCGCGGAGATGAAGGCCCTGTGGGGGACGGTCCCAGGCCGGAGGCCCGGTCAGGGCGCCCCCCGACAACAGCCTTGTCCCGGTGGGGCAGGTGGTGGTCGCCGTTGCCGCCGTGGCCGGCCCGGATGGCCCGGTGACCCGGGTGGCGACGACCGTCATCGGGCTGCGCGGCGCGCACAGCACCACCGCGGTCACCCGGTCGCCGGTGAGCGGCATGCCGCCGATGGCACCGACGACGCTCCACGCCGAGGCGGTACCCGAGGTTGTCGGTGCCCCGGAAGGCGAGCTTGGGTAGCTGCCGGTCAGGAAGTAATAGCGGGGGGCGGTGCCTCCGTGGACGAGGCCCACTGCCCCACCCCCGCCGACGGCCAGACTCCCGTCGGGGCAAACCGCGGTAGCGGTCCGGGCACTCCCGGCACGGCGTGGGCCGGGCACACTCGCCGTGACGATCTGCAACGTCGTGGTGAGATCCGGGCAAAGCACGAAGCTCCTACTCCGCGCCTGCTCCTCGGGCTGGCCCCCGGCCGCCACCACCGCATCCCAGCCCCGGCTGCCACCAGCGTCGCGGGGCATCGAGGCGTCGAGCCGGAGTGTTGGAGACGGGGCAGCACCGGAGGACACGTCGGCGAGGACGCCGCCGCCGGTGGGCTGACCGCTGTTCGGGCAGGCGACCGGGAGCGGTGTGATGTCACCAGCTGCATGCGGTCCGCCCCTGGTCAGCACGGTGACCGGGGTCCCGCCGGGGTCGGCCGCGGCAACCCCGGCGGTCCGCTGGTCAGCCACGGGCGCCGCGCAGCTGGCGAGGAAGAGGAGGGCGGCGCACAGCCCCAACACAGTCCGCTTCAGCGACCGCCCCCCACCGGCGGGGGGTGTCGTCGGGCTCACGTCGTTCACTGTAGGACCACATCGTCACGACGGTATACTGTCACACTGAGCGGCATCCATCAACCCGCGATTACCCGGACGATGGAGATCGGGGTCCATGCCTCCGGCGGCGTTGCCTCCCCGGGTCAGGGGGCGGGAAGGAGTGCCAGGGCGGTCACGGTGCCGCCGGAGAACGTGACCGAGCCGTAGGTCAGCGTCGGCGGTGACGCTTGGGCGGCGGCCGCGAACAGCGGTGTGCCGAGGTTCGAGGTGATGGTCGTGATACCGAGGGCCGGTGGCACGACGTAGGGCGGCGTGCCACCAGGGGTTTGCAGGTCGTTGGCCATGGTGTGCGCTCCGGCGAGGAACCAGGCTGGTGCCGTCACCCATGAGCTCCCGCCCGAGCGGGTGGCTGCGCGCAGGGTCATTGGCAGGGTTGGGGAGACGGTTGCCCGGCAGGCATCGGCGCTCGCGAAGGTTGCGGAGCTCTGAAAGAGGAGGTGGACCTGCCCGTCCGGGACGAGGGTCTGGACACCGGAGGTTCCGCTCTCGTAGGCGCCCGGGTCTTCACCCGTCATGTAGGCCCGGTAGGTGCCGTCCGGCGGCGGGTTCGGGCAGGACGTCAGCGTGGTCGGCGGGGGGATGGGAGCCGGTGCAGCCTGAGCAGTAAAGCTGTTGTCGTGGTCGTCGGCGAACCCGGCCCCGTTCCACTTCCAGTAGGTCCTGAGCGGGTAGGCGTCACCCTCGGCGACGTCGAAGAAGGAGTTGGCGACGTCGGTGACCAGGTCTCCTCCACTGAACCGCATCGCAAGCTCGATCCCTGGTGTGGTGTTGTCGGTCGAGGCCGCGCCGGTGGGGACGAGGGTGTTGCCGGGCCCCGGGGCTACCGTTCCCCATCCGTGAGCGCCGTTGGTGAAGGCAATCGTGTTGCCGCTTCCGTCCCCGGTGAAATACCCGGTGGCGATGAAGGTCGCGTCGTCCATTCCGGTGAGGAGCGCTCCCGTCACCGTCGTGGAGACACCTTCACCGGGGAGGACCGGGTAGGTGCTCGTGCCGACCTTCTGCCAGGAGAGGCCGGCGGACTTCCAGAAGGCGATATGGCCCTGCTCGTCGTAGCCCGCCGCCTCGTAGCCGCCCGGTATGGCGACCACCGTGTGCTCGAGCCCGGGCGCCACCACGTTGACGGCCTCGACCAAGGGGGCCGGGGGGGAGCCGGGGATCGTGGGCGTTGCCCGGGTCGATGCCGCAGCAGTGGGTGAGGGCGATGGCGACGCGGGCGCAGCTGCCGAGGGTATCGACGGCGGTGCCGTCGTTCGGTTGATGGGCCGGGGATGCCCACTGCAGCTGGCCGCGAGGATGGCCAGCGCCGAGAGCGACGCGACGCGGACCGCGGCCTGCCGCGCGAGGTTTGGCCGGATCCTTAGCCTGTTCGTAGGTCGTTCGCTCCCAAAATTACTGAGTGAGAGCTACTAAGGGCTGAGCTGCAAGGTCGCCACCGTCGCCTTGTCCACCGCCTCCCGGCTGAACGGCAGCGGGTGGTACCGACCGGCCCCCCAGATCGCCAGCAGGTCGTTGTAGTGCGGGCTCGCCGGGTTCTCCGACTGACCGCCGGGCAGCGACCCCACCGATGCGTCCCAGTCCGACAGGTCGAGGATCTGCCGCCAGGACGGCACGATCGACACCTTGTAGCCGAGGTCCGGCTCGTGCAGCGACTGGCAGACCGTCTGCTCGTTGCCGCCCATCTCGACGACGCCGGCGGTCAGCAGCTCCTCCAGGCCCGGCACCATACCGAGCTGGCCGGCAAAGGTCGCCCGGTGCACGGCCCCCCAGCGCCAGGTCGCCATGTCCGGCCCTAGCCGCTCGGTGAGCTCGTCAAGCGCTCCTTCGAGCGCCTTGCACAGCACCGCATCCCTCCCCGACAGGGCTTCGGCGCCGAACCACCGGGCCGACGGGCAGGCGAGCATCGCCGGGAGGGCGAGGAACTGGAAGGCATTGGTCCACTGCCGGCGGGCGTGGAAGTGGATGAACAGCTCGTGGCCGAGGCGGGGGAGCAGCACCTCCCGGGCGAGGTGGTTGACCCAGGCCTCGTGGATCGCCGCCGCGGCGGAGTCGGCGGCAAGGTCGTGGTCCCACCCACGCAGCAACGCCAACGCACGAGCCTGCCGGTCGTTGCCCGGCTCGACCGCCAGCAGGTAGGGCAGCACCTCACGCACCGCCAGCGACACGGTGTCCTGCTGGATCTGGGCGAAGGTCTCGATGGTGTGCTTCTCGGTGGCGCACAGCAACTCGGCGATGCGCAGCACCCGGAACGGCGGCAGGAAGTCCTTGGTCAGCAGGTACGGGTAGGAGTCGTGGTGCGCTTTGTTGTTGGCGTTGCACAGGAAGCCCTCGGGAGGGTTGTAGGCCCAGGGCAGCTCACTGGAAGGAACGTCGTCCACCCACTCGAACTCGTCGGTCCAGCCGGGCACCGGGACGGTGCCGTCGCCGGCCCTCCGTACCGGGTGGCGCCCCCATAGCTGGTAGCCGATGTTGCCGTCGACGTCGGCATAGACCCAGTTGAGGCCAGGGCACTCCCACCCGGAGAGGGCGGCCCGGAATTCTTTCCAGTTGCCGGCGGTGTTGAGCCGGGTGAGGCACGACGGCTGGACCGCCCGGTCGGCGGCAACCCAGCGCAGGGCGTAGTTCTTGGAGATCCCGCCCTCGATGGCGACCGGGTCGGCGATGCCGATCAGGTACGAGTCGAGCAGCGGCCCGTGCCGGGACTCCTTGACCGGCAGGACCACCGGGTCGCCGTCCCGGACGGTGATGACCTCCTCCCGGACCCGCACCGGCTCCATCGTCCCCTGGTACTCGATGGCGGTGCCGTCCTCGGAGAGCCGCTCCAGGTACAGGTCGGAGACGTCGGACTCGGTGTCGGTCACCCCCCAGGCGATGCGGTCGTTGTGGCCGATGACGATCCCCGGGGCGAAGGGCAGCGAGGCGCCGGCGGCGTGATAACCGGGCGCCGAGAGGTGGCACTCGTACCACATCGCCGGGCACAGGATCGCCAGGTGCGGGTCGTTGGCCAGCAATGGCTTGCCGCTGGCGCTGCGGGCGCCCGAGACCACCCAGTTGTTCGACCCCTGGCCCGAGGTCGGCAGGAAGGCGTTGGCCAGCAGGGCGGAGCGGGCCGGGTGGGTGCTCTTGCCGGCCTGGATGAACGCCGGGAGGTTCACGCAGTCGGGGAACAGGTCGATCATGGCGTCGACGCCCAGCTTCTCGGCGATCTCCGCCCGCAGCAGCTCGGCGTCCCAGTTGCGGGTCAGCGTGTAGCCGAGCAGCAGGGCGAAGCCGGCGGTCGCCTGCTTGCCGCTTTCGGGGGTCGGGACCCAGGGCTCGGCCTCGAGGATGGCGTACTCGACCGGAGGGGCGGGCATCTGCTCCCGCCAGGCGGAAACCCCTTCCCACAGCGCGGCGACCTGGTCGTGCGAGGCGTCGTCCCAGTCGGCGACATGGCGGGCGGCGATGCCCGGCCAGCCGAGGGTGCGGATGAAGCGGTCCAGGGGGAGGGTGAGTGCGCCGATCAGTTCGGACAGCGATCCGAGTGAGTAGCGGGAGAGCAGTTCGATCTGGAAGTAGCGGTCGGCGGCGGTGACGAAGCCCTGTGCCCGGAACAGGTCGAGCACATTCCCGGCGTAGATATGGGGCACGCCCCATTGGTCACGGGCGACCTCGACCGGACCGGTCAGGCCGGGCAGGCTGAGCTCCCCCTCGATCGGTGGGAGCGCTTCCCGGGCTGCCTCGCGGAGCATCTCAACGACTTCGTCTGCCATCCTCGTCCTCCCTTCGGTGGGCACACGCTACACGCGCTCCAAGTCCGTCGAGGGGGCGTTGTTACGGGAGCGAGGCGGGCAGGCCGGCGATGGCGGCGACGACCGCCGAGTAGTCCAGGTCGCCGAGCCCGGCGGCCAACGCCTGGGCGTACCAGAACCGGGCTGCCTCGCCGATCAACAGCTCGATGCCGGCCCGGTCGGCGGCCTCGGCGATCAGGTCGAGGTCCTTGACCGCCAGCGCCAGTCTGAAGTTGGGAGGGTAGGTCCCGCTCTCGACCAGCGACCGCTTGCCCGTGGCGGTTACGCCGATCGGCGAGGCGACGAGGACGTCGAACACCTGGTGCAGGTCGAGGCCGAGGGCCTGGGCAAGGGCGACGGCCTCGCCCAGGGTCGTCATCAGCCCGCCCAGTGTCGAGTTGGCCACCAGCTTCATCGCCTGGCCCGACCCCAGCGGCCCGAACGGGAAGACGGTGCCCAGGGCCTCCAGGACCGGGCGGAAACGTGCGAGCGCCTCGGCGGGCCCGCCGGCGAAGACCTTGAGCGTGCCCTGCTCGGCCTGCGGGATGCTGCCGAGGACCGGGCAGTCGAGCACGGTCGCCTCCGGGCCGAGCCGCGTCGCCACCGAGCGGATGGCGTCGGGCCCGATGGTCGACGAGTCGATCAGGGCGGTGCCCGGGCGTAGTCCCGCCGCCAACCCTTGCTCCTCGAACATGACCGTATTGAGGGCGGCGGGATCGGCGAGCATGGTGAACACCGCCTCGGCTCCGGCAGCGGTCTGTGCCGGGGTGGCAGCTACCGTCGCCCCGGCATCCGCCAGCGGTGCCGCCTTGGCCGGGGTCCGGTTCCAAACCGCCAGCTCATGGCCGGCTTCGAGCAAACGCCGGGCCATCGCCGTGCCCATCTGGCCGAGCCCGCAGAACCCCACCTTCATGCCCTGAGGCTACCGCGGGCCGGAAACGGTCCAGTGGGCACCCAGATCGCCCGCATGGGTTGGGAATCACACAAGGGGGATACCAAGCGGTATCGTAAAGAGAGGCACAAAGGAGGGTGAAAAGATCTTCAGGGTAGTTTTCTTCCGCTGAACTCCCCGTTACAATAGCGCCCCTCACCGGTCGGGCGTGGTCGCAGAGCAACGGGGGCGATGGGCATCGGTTCGAACTCCAACCTGGCTGATCAGCCTCCACCGCCTCCAAAGCGAACCCGCCAAGCGCCAGACTTCCGCATCCGGGCCGCCCTGAGTGGCGTGCTGGTCCTGATCACGCTGGGCGCCATCTTCCTCGTCGCGAGCGCCGAAATCGGGCCGCCACGGTCAAAGCTGGTCGCCTCGGACAAGCAGACGCCGATCCCGCCGGGGGTGACGGCCACGGCCAACCCGACCGGGACGGCGGCACCTGGCTCAGCGCCGGCCTCCTCCTCGCTGTCGGGCCCGGGCCCGTCGACCGCCCCAACCCCACCCGCTGCGAGTTCCCCGTCGCTGGCCGCCTACCAAGGCCTGGGGGCCTGGGTGAGCCTGTACGACTTCGCCCTGCCACCGGCTGAGCTCAACCCAGCCCAGGCGACCGCCGGCATGGCGGCCCACGGGGTCCAGACGCTGTACATCGAGACCGGCCGCTGGGACCTGCCGCCGGGCCTCGACGACCCGGGCGCCCAGGCCCAGTTCATCGACGACGCCCACTCGCACGGCATCAAGGTCGTCGGCTGGTACCTGCCCGGGTTCGCCAACATCAACCAGGACGTCGCCAACAGCAAGGCGGTGCTCGACTTCAAGACCCCGTCCGGGCAGCACTTCGACGGCCTCGCTCTCGACATCGAGGACAAGAGCAACTTCGGCTACAACGTCTCCGGCTTCGATGCGGCGATCTCGGCGTTCTCCGTGAAGCTGCGGGCGGCAGTGGGGCCGGGCCAGGCGCTCGGGGCGATCGTGTTGGACGCGGTCAACAACGAGCGCTCCCCGGCCGCGTGGGCCGGGTTCCCGTGGCCAGAGATCGCCAAGGACTACGACGTCGTCCTGCCGATGGCCTACTGGTCGGTGACCAAGCCGTCGAGCGACTGCACTGCCGTCCAGGACGACGCCGGCGGCTACGTCAAGCAGGTCGACTCGCTCACGACGTCGCTGATGGGCCGGACGAAGCCTATGGTGATCGTGGGGGGGATCGGGAACTGCGACACCTTGAGCGAGGTCCAGGCCTACGTCAACGCCGGCAAGGCGCTGGGGACGTTGGGGGCGGGCATCTACAGCTACGAGACTGTGGAGAAGAACGGGGCCGGCACGAAGATGTGGGCCGTGCTGCAGAGCGCCCGCTCCTGACCAAACCCAGTTTGATGGCATCCTGTGAACTGGTGGTGTGGCGGTCTCGCCCCCGTACCCCAACGCAGAGGGAGGGGACTTAAAATCCCCTGAGTGTGGGTTCGAATCCCACCGGGGGCACGTACAACATCTCTACAAGCAGCGCCTGCTGGGCACCGATCACGGCCCGTTGCGGTCATCGCCCGGTCGCGCCACACCCGTCAAGTTGAGGTGGCCGGCGAACCTATGATCAGTCTGCGACGGCGGCTTCGACCAGCAGAGCCTCCCGGTTAGCCAGGATGAACTCCTTCAATGCGGCCGGCTTCAAATCGATTGACGCCAGGTCTTCGCCGAGCAGGTTCACCCGGTCCAACTCGTACCCACCACGCGACGGATCGTTGAACTCCGGGCCGCTGCGGGCTGATGTGTCCATGTTGATTAGCCGCGCGACGAAGAAGTGCTGAACCGCAACGCCGGACTCCGATGATGAACTGAACAGGAAAACCTGCGAGGCGTCGGCAGCCGTGGCCCCCAACTCCTCAGCCAACTCGCGGTGCAACGCTGCTGCTGCAGAAGCGTCGTCGACCTCAATACCACCGCCCGGTGCAGTCCAGTAAGGTGCCTGCCCTGGCTTGGTCTGCTTGATCAGCACAAGCTGGCCGTGCTCGTCAATCAGTATCACCCGCGGCGCGCGGCCTTACTCGGCCGACCTTGACGCTGGTGATCAACAGCGTGATCACGCGCCGTCGACCGGAAGTTACGTATACGGTGCATCGGTCATGTAAGGGCGCACCGGGAACAATACGCGCGCTCCATCTCCAGTTCTGCAATGCGCTTCTTCAAGCGCCGGTTCTCTTCCAACTCGGCATCCTCCTGGCCGGGGGGAAGAACGGCGGGCTTGGCGTTCTTCTTTCGGTCGGTGTTGACCAGTTTCCGAGGGTGACGTCGTTGACCCCGAGCTCCCGGGCCACCCTGTGCGATGGGCCGGCCTGATGCTCTCACGAGTGCCACGGCGTCGCGCCTGAACTCATCCGGGTACTTCTGCCTGGACACATCCTCTCCCCAGCCTCAAGGGCTGGTCCAGGGTGTCCGGTCGATGGGGGGAGGTTCAGTCCAATTTAGCTCGCCCCGCTGGCACGGCGGCCTCACTCGGTGGATGGTCCGCACCAAGCGCGCGCTGCCCCACTACCGGCCGCCCCCTATCCGTGCAATGCTAGGAGACGTGAGCACCTTTCGTACAGCTCAGTACGGCATAGTTCTCCATAGGGCCTTCGCACTTGCCCAACGGTCTGGGGAGTTGTGCGGTCCCGTCCACCTCCTAATATCCATGTCTGACCTTGATGGACCAATTGGGATCGCTCTGTCTTCCCTTGGCGAACGTCGGAAAGAAAATGCTGACGACTTCGCCCCAGCCCAGATAGCGAGCTGCGGACATCAGGTTACGCAAATCCAGCTAGCGGCCTTAGAGCTGGCGGCGGCCCGTGGGGAAACCCCAGCTCCCCCCCACCTGCTCTTGGCCGTTCTTAACCAAGCGGATGCGGAGAGCCTCGGGGTAATACTCTCTGCCGGGATCGATTTCGAGGCCCTTCGCCAAACGGCTATACAAATGCTGGGCGGACCCTCGGAGTTGAGACTTCCTGAATCACCTGCCTCGATCCCTGCCGGGACGCTTGATCGGCCTCCACTGCCAATAGACGCCCTCGATCAGGGTGCCTGGCAGAACTTACTTTGGCGACAGAACCACCTACCGCTTACGAAACTGCGTCGGCCTCGAGACTCGGGGTCCCTTCTTCGACTTGAGTCACACTATGCTTTGCGAGAGGCATCCCGGTTGCATCTGGAGGAGGATCAGCGCTACTCACTCGTGCTGCATCATCTCGCTTCTGTAGAGAGCATCCTTCCTGATGGCAATCAGACAGGTCTTCAACAGGTGGTGACAGGTCCAAATACACAGCCAGCGAGAATCCCAGGTCGGGGTCCTCTCCGGCTGCGCTTACGACTGTTCCTTGACGTCACACGCGGTTGGCATAGCTGGATCGGAAATCGCAGCATCCGGCTGGCCGACCGTTGGTTCGCGGTTAAGCTAGCTCCCTACTACTGGAGAGCCCGGCTCTTGGACGGGCTACGCTAATAGCATTGAAGACTGTCAGAAATATGCGGGGCCCTTGACGTAATTGCAGGCTCTTCCCGGCAAGGCGGACAGTGTCCCGCAGAACCACCAGCCACTTTCGTAATTTTGTTGCAGGTTGAACGTGAAGCCGTTGGTACACTCACCGGGAGGAGAGGGTTCTACGGTTGCTTGCTTATAGAGGGTTGCGTTACTCACTGACGGCCCCGCCCAGAGGTACACCTCGCTATAGGTTGGCAGACAGTCATAGCCCCCGTTATAGACGTCCGCCCCTGAAAGATAGCTTTAGCCGCTTGGCCCAATAAGATGGAGACAGACAGATTGGCTGCATCCGGTGGAGTCGAACGGGATGACGCCCGATGTTTTTACATAGTCGGGCTTACCCGGACTGTTCGATACCTTTGCTGCCAGGCTGGCAGGAGTTGACACGGCAAGGAGCCCTGTCGAAGCGAACATAATCAGGCATGTCACTCGAAGTATCGTATTCCTGAAGTTGTGCAATTTCATGAAGTTCCTCTTGCTCTTGCTCAATATCAGATCCCACTATGTACAGGTCGAGCGTAAGGTGGCAACCGTTCATACGCATCCCTCGTGTAGGTGATAGACAACTCCTCCGGCCGGGGATCTTAGAGGGATGTATGACCCGAAGAGCCAATCGCTGCCTATTGTGATGAAGTTGCGGGTTGGGCACCCGCACCCACCAGCCTCCAGCAGGGCGGGGAGCCCGACTCTTCCGCCTGTGTCGTACCGCCGTCGCAGTCCCCCCGGGTCCCGTCCGTCCGGTCCGGCCCCTGCAGGCAAAGATGTCATCACAAGTCATCAGACTCCTTTCGCGCGGCCTCTGCAGAAGCGTCGTCGAGCTCAATACCACCGCCCGGTGCAGTCCACTAAGGTGCTTGTCCTGGCTTGGTCCGTTTGATCAGCACAAGCTGGCCGTGCTCGTCAATGACTATCGCCCGCGCCGCGCG
>DAIQBQ010000047.1:0-13319 GCA_036781065.1 Actinomycetota bacterium | reverse complement strand
GAGGCCTGAGGCCCGGAGGACCTACCCGACCTCATGTGCGGAAGACAGGGCTAGCAGATGCGGGGCAGCGGGTCTCCGATCAGCATGTCGACGATGCGGGTGCCGCCGAACTCGGTCTTCAGCAGCACGAGCGTCGGCGGGTCCTCCTTGACCTGCCCGATCACCGCCGCCCCTTGGCCGAGCGGGTGCGAGTGCAGGGCGGCCAGGGCGGCGTCGGCCTCGGCCCCGTCGACGATGATCACCAGCCGGCCCTCGCAGGCGACGTAGAGCGGGTCGATGCCCAGGATCTCGCTGGCCCCGCGCACCTCGGGCCGGGTGGGCACCTTGCGCTCGTCGACCACCACCGCCACGTTGGCGGTCCGGGCCACCTCGTTCAGGATGGTGGCGACCCCGCCCCGGGTGGCGTCACGCATGCAGCGCACGCCGGTGGTGGCGTCGAGCAGCACGTCGATCAGGCCGCCGAGGGCGGCGGTGTCCGACTCCAGGTCGGCCTCGATGTCCAGCTCGCCCCGGGCCAGCATGATGGTCACCCCGTGGTCGCCGATCGGGCCGGAGACGATGATCGCGTCGCCGGGCACGACGTTGGCCGCCCCTAGGGCGACGTCGCGCTCGATCACCCCGATCCCCGAGGTGTTGATGTAGCAGCCGTCGCACAGCCCCTTGGGGACGACCTTGGTGTCGCCGGTGACGATCTGCACCCCGGCGGCGGCGGCAGCGGCCGACATCGAGGCGGCGATCAGCTGCAGGTCGGCGACCGGGAAGCCCTCCTCCAGCACGAAGCCGGCCGACAGCACCAGCGGCCTGGCCCCGGAGACGGCCAGGTCGTTGACCGTCCCGTTGACCGCCAGGTCGCCGATGTTGCCGCCCGGGAAGAACAGCGGGTGCACCACGAACGAGTCGGTGGTGAAGGCCAGCCGGGTGCCGTTGACGGTGACCGTGGCCTGGTCCTCCATCGCCTCCAGGGTGGGGTTGCGGAACGCCTCCAGGAACAGCGCGTCGATCAGCGTGTGGGTCGCCTTTCCCCCGGCCCCATGGGCCATGGTGATCCGCTCTTCCTTGAGCTTGGCCTTGCGCCGGCGCTGGCGGTCGATCCGCTGGAGCACCTGCTCCTCGGCGGACAGCGTCTTGGCGCCCAGCTCGTACTGGGCCAGCTCGTGGTCCTCGGCGTCCCGGACCGCCGCCTCCGCCCAGTCGGCGGAGCGGCCGCTGCCGGCCCCGGGGCGAGCCGACAGCCCTTCGGTTGACTTGGCTTCCGGGGTCACGACCTGGTCGCCTCCTTGACCCGCTCCCGGCTGAACCGCCCGAAGTTGTAGTAGGCGGCGCAGGCCCCCTCCGGCGAGACCATGCAGGTGCCGATCGGGGTCTCGGGGGTGCAGGCGGTGCCGAAGACCTTGCATTCCCAGGGCTTGATGACCCCCTTCAGCACCTCGCCGCACTGGCAGGCCTTCGGGTCGGCCACCCGGATGCCCGGGATGTCGAAGATCACCTCGGCGTCGTAGGCCCGGTAGGCGTCGCGCACCTTGAGCGCGGAGTGGGAGATGAAGCCCAGGCCGCGCCACTCGAAGAACGGGCGCAGCTCCATCACCTGGTTGATCACCTGCAGCGCCTTCAGGTTGCCCTCCCAGGGCACCACCCGGGCGTACTGGTTCTCCACCTCGCAGCGCCCCTCGTGCAGCTGCAGCATCAGCTTGTAGACCGAGGCCAGGATGTCCAGCGGCTCGAAGCCGGCGCACACCAGCGGCTTGTCGTGGTCCCGGGCGATGAACTCGTAGGGCAGGCAGCCGATCACCGTCGAGACGTGGCCCGGACCGAGGAAGCCGTCCAGGCGCATGTCGGGGGAGTCCAGGATCGCCTTGATCGCCGGGATGATCGTGACGTGGTTGCAGAAGATGGAGAAGTTCTCGATGCCGTCGGCGGCCGCCCGGAGCACGGTCATCGCCGTGGACGGGGCGGTGGTCTCGAAGCCGATCGCCATGAACACCACCCGCTTGTCCGGGTTGTCCCGGGCGATCTTCAGCGAGTCGAGCGGCGAGTAGACCATGCGGATGTCGCAGCCCCGGGCCTTGGCGTCGAAGAACGACCCCTTGCCGCCGGGCACCCGCATCATGTCGCCGAAGCTGGTCATGATCACGTCGGGCTGCTCGGCGATGTAGATGGCGTCGTCGAGGCGTCCCATCGGGATGACGCACACCGGGCAGCCGGGGCCGTGCACCAGCGAGATGGTCTCCGGGAGATAGTCCTCCAGGCCGTGCTTGTAGATGGTGTGGGTATGGCCCCCGCACACCTCCATGAAACTGTAGTGGCGACCCGGCTCGCACAGGGCAGCGATCTGGCCCGAGAGCATCTGGGCCTTATCGGCATCGCGGAACTCGTCAACGAAGCGCAACGCTGGTCACCTCCATCGTCAGTTGGCCCCAGCGCCCGTCCGGGGCGTGGGAGCGGGGGTCAGGTGTAGGGACTACTCGATGCTCGACTCGGCTAAGGCGACGAGCTCGTCGGTGTAGGCCTGCCCGATACCGGACAGGAAGTCCAACGCGGCAGCCGCCTCGTCCTCGTCGATCTTGGAGAGCGCGAAGCCGACGTGGATCAGGACCCAGTCGCCGGGCTGCACGTTCTCGTTCTCCAGGAGGCCGATGTTGATCGCCCGGCGAACGCCACTGACGTTGACCTTCGCCAGATCCGGCCGGTCGAGCAACTCCACCACCTCACCGGGAATGCCAAGACACATATGCCTCCTCCTTATCCGCTGCCGGCAGCCGCCCGAATGCCCGGCCGCCGGCGTCAAGGTCTGCGTCCCTCGCTACGCCGCCCGGAGCCCCCCCGAGAGGATCTTGCCGGCCCGGTCAGCGACGATGCCGATGACGTTGGCCGCGATCGCGGAGCCGCCGGAGTCGGACAGGCCTTTGCTGAGCAACGTCCCACCCATGGAGAGACCCTGGCTCATGAAACCTTTGAGGCCGTCCGACTTGATGATGGCATCGACGGCGGCGATGGCCTTCGTCAGCCCTTCGCTGCCGTCCCGAGTGCCAGCCCAGTAGCCGATTGCGAAGCCGATGAGCGTCTCCATCTCCCGTGTACTCCTTCCTTATGTTGGCTGTTGACTTGAGCTGCCAGACACAGACCTACGACCGACGTGTGGTGCGCCCTACATGCTCTTCAGGTCGAAGTACCGTTTGATGTCCGGGAGCGACTGGATGATCATCGCCGCCGCCCCCGCCAGGATCGCTGCCTTGACGAGCTTGAGCATGTCGTGTTTCCTCCTTTCACCTTTCCCTGGTTCCCCACTGCCTTGTCTACGTTGTTCCCACCTGCTTCCTGGCCAGCTGGGCGAGCGCCAGCTCATGGCTGTCACCGACCCGTTCGATGATGTCGATCAGCCGGTTGACGGTCGGCTCGACCGCCGCTTCGACAACCTCGGTCAGTCCGATGCCGTCCTCGGTGCTCTCCGGCTCGCAGCCGACGACGAGCGCCCGGGCGAGCGTGCCGCCCAGCGCCTTGAGCATGCCGAAGATGGCGTCGGGCTCGAGGCCGTGGGCGTCGATGAGGGCCTGGTCGCCGTCCGTGGCCGACTTGACCAGCGGCGACTCCTCGATCTCCTCGAGTTTGGGCTCGATCAGGTACAGGTCGCCCGGTTTCCCGCCGCACGGTGCGGCATCGACGAGGATCGCCACGTCGTAGCCATCGAGCAGCTCGTAGGCGAGGTGGACGCCCTTGATGCCGAAGTCGCCCACCGTCACCCCATCGGGAAGCGTTCGCTCGGCCAACCGCCGGGCCACCTCGCAGCCGAAGCCGTCGTCGGTGAAGAAGATGTTCCCTACGCCGGCGACGAGAATTTTGGCGGTCATTGCGGCACCACCTCGTCGGGCGAGAAGTATAGGAACCGCCCGTGCTCGACCTGCAGGTCGGCGTTGGGATCATCTTCCAGCGTCACCGCCAGGAACTGCTTGTTCTCGAGATCGGAGAACACCGCCTGCACGTCGGCAACCTTGCCGGCCAGGAAGATGTCCTGGGCGTCGGAGCGCCGGGCACCGGGCTTCAGGAGCACCTTGGAGCCCTTGCGCACGGCGACGCCGGCGATGTTGACCGCATCGGCGTCGGGGTTGACCGAGGGATCGTCGGCCGGGTCCCACATGGGCCCGTCCTGTCCCCAGATGGTCGTGGCCGGGCGCTTGTCCTGGAACTCCTCCCCGAAGGGGCGGTACTCGCCGAACACCGGGACGCCGTCGGCGCCGGTCCCCAGCTCCGGGACCATGTCCGCAGGCCACCCCGAGTGGGAGCCGGCCGGCACCTTCGGGGGGGAGTTGGCGGGCTCCGCCCCCCGACCGGGTTTCGTGACGCTCTCCAGGTACCGGACCGCGCCGTGGAGGCGGTCGAGCAGCTCCGGGGCCATCGAGTCGACCCGGTCGATGATCGCCGCCGCCTTCGGGTCGGTCGCCCGGGCCTCGGCCTTCTCCTCCTCGGTGAGGGTCATCGTCCGCAGGATCAGGATCTCGTCGATCTCGGTGGCGTCGAACAGGTCGCCGGGGCTCTCCGGGGCGATCGCCGGGTAGTCGTACAGGATGATCGGCGACGAGAACAACTCGTCAGCCCGGGCCGGATCGCCGATCATCACCGGGTAGGTGTGCAGGTTCGTGCACGCTTCCGCCGCCGGCCGGGCCCACTCCGGCGGGTCGAGCAGCGAGATGAACGTTCCAGCCCCCGCCGGGGTCACCGCCATCAGCGTGTGGCAGGCGACGAACGAGTGGCTCATCGCCCCCTTGCGGTTGTCGGGGTCTCCGTCCCACGGCGTGTGGTTCTCCATGCGCACCGTGACCCGGATCCCACCGAACGGGCCGTCGAGTGGCGCCGCACTGGCGGTCAGCTGGCCATGGAGCGGTTGGCGGGTGCGCACGACCCGGCCGGCGACGGCGCCGTTGGCATCGACGATCGGCTCCGGCTCTTCGGTCGCACCGTCGACCGCCACGGTCACCCGGATCTCGCCGGCGAGCAGATCGTCGATCGGCAGCCGCAGCTCCCGCTGGGCCTCGACTGCCTCCTCGAAGGTGATGTGCTCGACGCCGTCGACCCACAGCGTCTCGACGCCCTCGTAGGCGTCGCCGGGCAGCGCCCGTTGCACCGCCTTCACCTGGACCTGGAGGAAGCGCAGGTGCAGCTCCAGCGCGGCGTTGTCGCCAGCCTCGACCAGGCACTCGGTCTGCTGTTCCCAGGCCTCCGGGCCACCCCGCTCGCTCCAGCCCCTGGGGGCGACAACGCCGAACTGCCAGCGCACCCGGTTCTTGGCCGCAGAGGCCCGGTACGGGTAGAGCACGTAGCCCTCGTACAGGACGGCGTTGGCGATTGCCTGCGAGCTCTCGAAGCTCATGGGGTCGCCCCCGGTCTGCCGGTTTCCCCGGCCTCGTCGAGCAGCGCCCGGAGGGTCTCGTCGAAGTTGGTGAACATCCGGTGCGACTTGAACAGGCCGAGGGCGTCGACAGTCTCGGAGTCCAACCGGATCCAGGTCTTGCCGGGGAAGTGCAACTCCATGACGTCGTCCCAGACCTTGACCGGCAGCCGGAAGGAGAGCTCCTTGTGCCAGGGCACCTGCTCGACCGCGAAGCCGGTGTCGCCCTTGGTGAACATCGTGCCGGAGAACAGCATCAGCAGCGGGATCTCGCCGTCGTCGAGCGAGTGGAAGTACTTGGCCGACGTCACCTCCAGGTCGTAGGTGACCGGCACCTCGACATCGAGCTCGATCGAGCCGGTGAAGCTCGGCACCATGACATCGACGAAGGCGAACTGCATCGGCTTCACCGTGTCTCCCCACCGGGACGTCTCGCCGAACAGGTCGAGCAGGCGATCAGCCTCAGCCGCTGAGTACCGGCGCTTCTTGGGCTCGATGCGGATCTGGATGCGCAAGGCGATGGCGTGAACCCGCTCGCCGGTGGTTTCGGCGATGCGCAGGGCAAAGGCGATCGCCGGACCAGCCGCATCGCGGTCCGCCTCAGCTCCGGTGCAGTCGAAGACAAGCTCACTCACCTTCCACTCCGGTTTCCCCGCCCGTGGCCGGGGGCGGGGCCTCTGACCGGGCGCCGCGGGGCCCCAGGCCGACGACGGCACTCCGCCCGCGCAGGGTCGAGAAGAAGCTCTCGATGTTGTCCCACACCTCCTCGCCACCGGAGAAGCCCTTCCAGTTCATCCGCACCACCGCGGTCAGCTCGTAGGCCGAGTCGATGGGGACGAGGTAACACTCGAAGCGGTCCTCCTCGGCCTTGACGATCAACGCCTCGACGTCGGGCAGCAGCCCTTCGAACGACGGGTTGGCGGCCATCACCTCGCGCCAGGCGTCCAGGTCGAGCAGCGACTCGGTGGCGCCGGCCGGGCTGGGATAGAAGGCGACGAAGCGTTCCAGCGAGGAGTTGTAGAAGAAGAACGCCATTGACACCGGGATCTGGATCTGCTCCCAGGTCCCCTTGTCGAGTTGGAAGTACGGGTCAACCAGGTACCGGTCCGGCACCGCACGAAACTTCCCCTGGGCCGCGCCCTCCTTGGTGAACAGCAGGTAGCAGGCGCGGCACACGCACTTGAGCTCGCGGGTCTCGACGTTGACAACGTGGTCGTGCTCGGCGGAGACCGGAGTGGCGCAGAGCTCGCACGCCTCCCCGGGCCTGGGCCTGGGCCGCTGGGAGGTCTCGAATCGCCTCAGCAACTCCGAGGAGCCACCCGCTGGCGCACCCAGCCCACCCGGACCAGGTACCGGCTTCACGAACCGGCGCAGGCCGCCGCCCGGGCTCGACGGGAGTCCCGGACCGGACGGGCGCGGGCCGGCGCCGCTCCCGTTGCCGTTGGTCTCCACCGCCGGCATCACCTCCCCGGAGGTCACGACGCCGCGGCCGAGGGTACGGCGACGGTCCAGCCGGCGCCTTCGGCCTGGAGCAACGGCAGCGGGTCGAGGTGCAGGGCGGCACCTTCGTCGGTGCCGATGCTGCGCCCGGCGAGCACGACGTTGTACAGCGTGCCGCAGCGGGAGCAGCGCAGGTGGTCGTCGATCAGGGCGGCGTCGGCCAGCGAGGCGCCGCAGGAAGCGCAGGCGTCCCGGTAGGCGTAGAGGTTGCCCAGCGTCGAGCAGACGAGGACGTTCATGCCGTGGACCGTCTGCACCCGCTTCTCGCCGGGTAGCAGACCCTCGGCGTTGATCGGCGACCAGGCGCTGGAAGGGCTCTCCGGGGACTCGTTCCCGTGGAGACCCGAGTTGGTACCCGAGCCGGCGATCCCGCCGTCGGGGCGCTGGATCTGCAGTAGGGGACCGGTGCGCGGAGCGGTTGGGGCCGGGGCGACGCCTTCGACCTCGACCCGCACGACCTCCGGGGCGACCTCGGCGATCGCCTGCTCGATGGTCAGCTTGACGGTGACCGTCGACGACGGGCAGCCGTGGCAGCTGCCCTCAAGCTTGAGGTGAGCGACGCCGCCCTCGTCGACCCCCAGGTACTCGACGCCGCCGGCGTGCGAGCCGAGGTACGGGCGCACGCGGGCCAGGGCCTGCTCGACCCGGGTGTCGAGGTCGATCGGGTGGAGGCCGTGCAGCACGAGCAGGGCCTCAACGAACTTGTCCTCCACGAAGCGGTCGAGCAGGGGCCCGGCCGTCGCGGGATTCTCGTTGACGAGCTCGAGGATACGTTCCAGGCCGGCGCCGTACAGCTCGACCAGCAGACCGACCACCTCTTCGACCTTCTCGGCCACCGGTGGCGACGCCGACTCGTGCAGCTCCGCGAGGAGCGTCTCGATCCGGTCGCCCACCTGGCGGACGTTGCTGTGACCCTGGACCATTGGCTCCCCCTCGTCGATCCCTCAATCTCGATGATTCGCCGATCCCGGAGCGTGTGCGTTCTGCTCTCACTAGTTGGACCGGGGGGAGCCAGATGGCTCCCCCCGGCTTGAAGCTGTCCCCACGAACCTCGCGGTGAGCCTACTGCTCTCCCTACCGCTCCAGCGGGAGCACCGTCGGCGAGTGGAGCCGGTCGACAACCTTGCCCTTGCCGGACCCGCCGCCGAGGTACATGTGCACCCCGCACGGGAGGCACGGGTCGAAGCTGCGCACCGCACGCATGATGTCGATGCCCTTGAAGTTGTCGGGCTCGTTCTCCTCGAAGATCGGGGTGTTCTGCACCGCGTCCTCGTAAGGTCCCGGGGTCCCGTAGACGTCCCGGACGCTGCCGTTCCACGGGGTCGGGGGGTACGGGTGGTAGTTGGCGATCTTCCCGCCCCGGATGACCATGTGGTGCGACAGGACGCCGCGGACCGCCTCGGTGAACCCGCAGGAGATGGCCTCGTCCGGGACCTTGAACGGGGTCCAGGTCTGGGTGTGGCCGGCCCGCAGCTCCTTGAGCGCTTCCTCGACGAAGTACAGCGCCAACCCAGCGGCGTAGGCCTGGAAGTAGGTCCGGGCCCGGTTACGCTCGAGGGCGTTCGACCACTCCGGGATCTCCCACTCGAAAGACGCTGGGCCCTTGGTGGCGGTCTTCGGGTAGTCGATGGTGATCGAGTGACCGGTCGACTTGACGTACGGCGTGTTGACCAGCCCGGCCAGCGCGGTCGGCCACAGGCGGGCGAGCGGACCGCCGCCGGTGTCCAAGGCGAGGTAGTCCTTGCCGTCGAACCAGCGGGGCGACATGGTCCAGGAGTACTTGTCCTGGAAGTCGCGCTTCTGGGGCCGTGGCTTGGTGTGCTGGTTCCACGGGTGACGGATGTCAACCGGGTTGCCCAGGGGGTCCTTCTGGACGAAGACCTCGTCGCCCTCCCAGTCCTCGTAGAACGAGGAGCCGAGCAGGATGCGCAGGCCGAGGTTGATCTTCACCAGGTCGTGGGTGACCAGCTTGCCGTCGACCACAACGCCCGGGGTCACGAAGCAGGCATCGCCCCAGGTGGACATGTTCTCGTACTTGAAGTCACACACGTTCGGGTTCTGCAGCGACCCCCAGCAGCCGAGCAGGACCCGGCGCCGGCCGACCTCCTCGTACCCGGGGATCGCCTCGTAGAAGAAGTCGAAGAGGTCGTCGTGGATCGGCACGACCTTCTTCATGAACTCGAGGTAGCGCATCAGCCGGGTCAGGTAGTCGGTGAACAGCTGGATGGTCGGGACGGTGCCAACGCCTCCGGGGTACAGGGTGGAGGGGTGAACGTGACGGCCCTCCATCAGGCAGAACATCTCCCGGGTGTAGCGGCTGACGTGCAGCGCCTCCCGGTAGAACTCGCCTGAGAGCGGGTTCAGCGACCGCATGATGTCGCCGATAGTGGCGTAGCCGTGGGCGTCGGCGTGCGGCGCAGCGGTCTTGTTGGCCAGGTCGAGGACGCCCGGGTTGGTCTCGGAGACCATCTTCTCGCAGTAGTCAACGCCGACCAGGTTCTCCTGGAAGATGTTGTGGTCGAAGATGTACTCGGCGGCCTCGCCCAGGTTGGTGATCCACTCGCCCATGGCCGGCGGGTGGATGCCGTAGGCCATCTGCTGGTTGTAGCAGCTGCAGGCGCAGTGGTTGTCGCCGCAGATGCCGCAGATCCGGCTGGTGATGAAGTGGGCGTCCCGGGGGTCCTTGCCCTTCATGAAGATGCTGTAGCCGCGGAAGATGGACGAGGTGGAGTAGCACTCGACCACCTTGCCTTGGGAGAAGTCGATCTTGGTGTAGATGCCCAGGCTCCCGACAATCCGGGTTACCGGGTCCCACACCATCTCGACGACATCGCTTTTTGCCATTGCTCGGTGACCTCCCTTCGCAGCAGTCGGTGGATTGGGTGCGCTACGACCAGGTCTTCCTGGCGCCCGTCAGCAGCTCGCTGCCCGGCTTGCGCCACGACGGCTCGGTGTCCGTGGTCTTCATGGTGAAGCTGCGCAAACCCCGGATCACTGCGCCGTAGGCGCCGCTGGCCGCCGTGGAGACCTTGGCCCCCGGGGGCTCGTCCATGAACGGCATGAACTTGTCCGGGAAGCCCGGCATCGTGCAGCCGATGCAGATGCCGCCGACGTTCGGGCACCCGCCGACGCCGTTGATCCAGCCCCGCTTCGGGACATTGCATTTGACCACCGGCCCCCAGCAGCCCAGCTTGACCAGGCACTTCGGCGACCCGTACTCGGTGGCGAAGTCACCCTGCTCGTAGTAGCCGGCCCGGTCGCAGCCCTCGTGCACGGTGGCGCCGAACAGCCAGCGCGGGCGCAGCGCTTCGTCCAGCGGGATCATCGGGGCCTGGCCGGTCGCCATGTACAGCAGGTACAGGAAGGTCTCCGACATGTTGTCGCCGTGGGCCGGGCAGCCCGGGATGCACACGACCGGTATGCCGGCCTTGGATCGCCAGCCCCACCCGAGGTAGTCCGGGACACCCATGGCACCAGTCGGGTTGCCGGCCATGGCGTGCATGCCGCCGTAGGTGGCACAGGTGCCGACGGCGACGATGGCCAGCGCCTTGGGCGCCAGGCGGTCGAGCCACTCGGATGTCGTCATCGGCTGGCCGGTGTCGAAGTTGTTGCCGAACCCGCACCAGTAGCCTTCGCTCTTGATCTTCTCGTTGGGGATCGAGCCCTCAACGACCAGCACGAACGGGTCGATCTCGCCCCGCTCTGCCTTGTAGAACCACTCGATGAAGGTGTCGGCCCCTTCCTGAGGACCGCACTCGTAGTCGATCAGCGGCCAGTGGACCGCCAACTTCGGGAGCCCCGGCAGCGCACCCAGGACGATCTCCTCGATGCTTGGCTGCGTGGCCCCGGTCAGGGCCACCGAGTCGCCGTCGCACGAGAGTCCTCCGTTCATCCAGAGGATGTGCACAACCGGCTCTTCAGCCTCTGCCGGAGGGGCAGGCCTGCCACGCCGTGCCGCTGCTGCCATCCACTTCACCTCCTTCTGGCGGTCCTCCACCGAACCGCCCATCGAGCTTGAAGCGACAACGCCCTCTGCTACTCACGCACCTGCTGCCACCCGGTGGTGTTAAGGAACAGAGGCGACCTACCGGACGCCCTTACCGGGGTGACGGCATGATTCTCTAGCCCACCCCGCGGGCAATCCATCCGTGTCTTTACTGAATCTCTATCCGTAGGTCTACGTAGGAAACGGCCCGTTAACGAAGAGTCGGGCGGCATGCGCCATCCCGGCTGGCGCTGATTGCGGGAGTTGACGGATAATGCCGTGCGGAAAGTTGACGGTGGAGGTCAAGAGGAGTACGGAATAGGCAGCAGCACGCCCGGTGAGTTGAGCATCCCGACGGTCGCGAGGCGGTGGACGTAGCGCGGACCTGTGGGATGCTGGGGGCGCACCAGTCCTCGAGCCAGGAGCTGGTCGGTTGGGTCAGGCGGCAGGCCGGGAAGGTCGGAGGCGGTCGGCGCTCAGCGTCGCAGGCAAGGCCGCGGCTGGCGGGGCCACGACGCTGTCGGCAGCCCCCCTCCCTGCCAACGGATCTTCCTCGACGTCCTCGGCGTCCCCGGCCAACGGGATGGCATCGCCGAACGGGGCCGGTTCGGCCGGCACGCACGACATCCCGTCCACGTTGCCCGAGGACCTGGCCGGCTCGCCGGCGTGGCTGGGCAACCTGCCCAGGGTCCTTAACGACCTGGGCGTGGGCGTCGTCGTCTGGGACGGCGACCTCCCCATCTACATCAGCCCGCTGTTCAGCGACATGATCGGCTACTCGCCGGAGGAGTTGGGCGTCGGGGTTCCGGCCGGGATCGAGTGTGAGGACCCGGGACTCTGGCACTTGAAGGGCGGCCCCGCTTCGGCCTTCCCGCCGTTCGAGTTCCAGTTGCTCCACGAGTTCGAGTGGGTGCTGATCCACCGTGACGGCCACCGGGTCGCCGTCGACGCCGCCGCCGGGACGATCGTCGTCGGGGGGCGGGTCGAGACCATCGGCGTCTTCTGCGACCGCTCCGAACAGGAGCGCATCGAGGGCGAGCTCAAGACCCGGACGATGCAGCAGGCGGCGCTGGTCGACCTGGGCCAGCGGGCGCTCGCCGGGGCCGAGGTCCCCGAGTTGATGGACCAGGCGGCCGCCATCCTGACCCGGACGCTCGACGTCGACTGCGCCCGGGTGCTGGAGATCGCCCCCGACCGCCGCGGGTTCGCCGTGCGCGCCGGCGTCGGCTGGGACGACCTGCCGATCGAGGTCGGCGCGGTCGATCTGCGGCTGCGCTCCCAGGCCGGCTACACCCTGTTGTCGGACACGCCGGTGGTGGTCGAGGACTTCGACGAGGAGACTCGGTTCAATGGCCCGCTGCCCAAGGTAGACGGCTGGATCGTCAGCGGGATGACCGTCGCGATCCGCGGGCCGGACCAGGCCTGGGGGGTGCTGGCCGCCCACTCCAGCCGGCGGCGCCGCTACGGCCCCCAGGACGTTCAGTTCCTGCAGGCGGTGGCCAACGTGCTGGCCGAGGCGATCGTTGGCAAGAGCGTCCAGGACGCGCTGCGCCGCGCTGGCGACCGGGAACGGGAGCTACGCGAGGAGCTCGAGGCTCACTCCCGGGTGGTGGTCGCCGCGCAGGAGGCGGAGCGTCGTCGCATCGCCCGCGAGCTGCACGACGAGATCGGCCAGGCGTTGACCGGGCTCGCGCTCAGCCTTGCCAGCCTGGAGCGGGTCGCCCCGCCTGAGTTGCGTACCGCGCTCGCCGACGCGCGGGCCGGCATGGGCGAGCTGGTCTCGCGGGTCCATGACTTCTCGCTCTCGCTGCGCCCGCCGATGCTCGATGACATCGGCCTTCTCCCGGCCCTGCTCTGGTTGACCGAGCACGTCCTGTCCACCCAGACCGGACTCCAGGTCGACCTGGAGCACGAGGGGCTGGACCGCCGGTTCTCATGGGAGGTCGAGACGGCCGCCTACCGCATCGTGCAGGAGGCACTCACCAACATCGTCCGCCACGCCGACAGCGGCCGCGCCCATGTGCGCTGCCTGGTCGAAGGCGAGGAGCTGTTCATCGAGGTCGGCGATGAGGGGATCGGGTTCAAGCCGCAGTCGGTGCGCCCGCACACGACAAGCGGGCTGCGCGGCATGCAGGAGCGGGCTCGCCTGCTCGGCGGGGGCGTGCGCATCGACTCCGCCCCGGGCAAAGGCACCCGGGTGATGGCCAGGCTGCCGCTGCACTCCTGCCTGCCGGGCACCGCGTCGGCGGCGCTGGAGGCGGCCGAGGCAGGGGAGCCGGTTCCGGCCGGTGGGACCAGCGCACCGCCGTCGGCTCCGGCCAAGACCGGGGGCCGGACCATCATGGTGGCGGCGTTGGACCAGAACGAGCCGGCCGCCTTCGCCGGGACGGGAGCCAGCCGGTGAGCGTGTCGGTGATGCTGGCCGAAGACCACCCGGTCGTCCGCGAAGGGTTG
>DAIQBQ010000046.1:0-13341 GCA_036781065.1 Actinomycetota bacterium | reverse complement strand
CGAAGGCCGGGTCGACCTCATGGGCCAGGCTGGGGCGGACGACCTCGTGCTCCCCGGTGGCGGTGTCGTGGATGATCACCGCCGCCGCCTGCAGCGGACTCCCGGCGATGAACGCCAGCCGGGCGCCGGAGCTAGTGAGCGAGGCGTAACTGCGGTACGCAAGGTCCAGGTCGGCCAGCGGCTGCCCCGGCCACAACCGGCACAACCGGGTGCCGCCCCGGCGGCCGACGAGGCAGGCGATCGACCCGTCGGCCAGGTTGGTGTAGGTGGAGAGGCCAAACACCCACTGCGGCCCGGCAAACTCCGCCTCCTCCGGCGCCAGGGACACCGCCTCGACACCGCGGTCGGCGTAGAGGTTCCACCAGCCGCTGCGGTCCGAGATGAAGTGCAGCGTCCCGTCGGGACTGAACGACGGCTGGAAGATCGACTCCTCGACACCACCGGCCACGAGGCGAGGCTGCCCCAGCGCCCCGACCCCGGTCGGGCCGAGCTCGGCCACCCACAGCTCGGTGCCGTCCCAGGGCATCTGCGGGTGGTCCCATGCGGTCCAGGCCAACCGGCTCCCACCCGGGCTCAGCCGCGGGAAGGAGTAGAAGTCGTGGCCCCCGGCCAGGATCACTGGCTCCGCGCTGGCGTCGGCGGGCAGGGCGACGAGCTCGTTGATCACCTCGCCGCCGGCCTCGTGGCGCTCCCGGACACAGATGACCGTCGCCCCGTCCGGGGTGACGACGCCATCGGCGTAGCGGTGAGCCCGTGGGCGGGGTGGCTCGGCGGTGATCGGGCGCGGTTCGTCCCCAGGGTCGACCCGGTACAGCCGCTGGTCGGCGAAGTTGGCGAAGAACAGCGTGGGCCCGGACAGCCAGAAAGCGCCGCCCCCGTACTCGTGGGCAAGGGTTCGGGCGTTGAAACCGGCCGGGATCACGTCGGATGTCTCCCCGTCAGCGGTGCGCCGGACGATCACGTTGCGGCCGCCCTCGCTGGGACGGCCCTCGGACCAGTAGAGGTCGTCGCCGGACCAGGCGACCTGGCTCAGCCGGACCCCGCCGGAGGCGACGATCTCAGCCGAGATCGGCGAGGCCCAGGAGCCGTAGGCGGAGGGTTCAGGGGACGACATTCAAGGTCTGGGTCATCGAGGGATAGGTGAGTGACTGCACTGTATAGGTACCCGGGTCGGCAAAGCGCAGCGTGTAGGTGATGAGGTTCGGCGCTACCGACACCAACAGGCCGGAGTTGTGGAAGCCGGTGTTGGTGTAGGTTCCGCCGTTCACCGTCTCCGGCCGCGGCGGCGCCCCGGCCGGTCCGGCGAAGCCCCCGGCGTGGTTGATCAGCGTGGTGTTGAAGTGGACGGTGCCGTTCGCCGCCCGGGTGAGCAGCCCGGCCGCCCCCGGCGGCGGGCCGATGGCGAGCGCCTGGTCGCCATAGACGTTCCAGCCCACCGACTGGCCAGCGGTCACGGTCAGCGTCGGCGGCCCGAAGGCGGCGACGAAGGTCCCGGTGACGCCGACCTCGGTGATCCCGGCCACGACGGTGCTGGTCACCGTGGCGGCCTCGGCCGCCGCCGGGGCCTGGGCCAGCGCGGCGGCCTGCAGCTGCGCCGCCCCGGTCGCCGCCACCTGGCTCGGCGGCGGGACCAACTCGGCGGCGGGCACCACCTGCAGCCGGCCGGTCATCGCCGGGTGGGCGAGATCGCGGAACTGGTAGGTGCCGGGCGGCGTCGTCGCCGACACGGTAACGGTGAACGAGCTGCCGGGCGGGAGCCACCCGCTGTTGTAGAACGCCTGGCTGCCGGTGAAGGCGGGCTGGCCGACCTGGGGGCACGGCCCGGTCGGCGGCGGTACGCCGGTGTTGAGGAAGCACGGCTCTGCCGCCGAGGCGACCGCGTCGGCCCGGCTCGCCGGGAACCCAGCCGGGAAAATATTGGGGATCTGAGCAGCCACCGCCGCCGCTCCGGTCGGCGGCGGGGCGCCTCGCGAGGGCGAGGGCAGGACGCCTCCCGGGCCGAGCGCCGGGGCCGACTGGTCGATCAGGGTTCCCAGGGTGACGGTGTGCACCTCTCCCGACGACTGCTCGACGAAGGTGACCACGTCACCCGGGTGGACGCTCAGGCTCGACGGGAAGAACAGGTCGGCGACCAGCGGGACGACCACCGGCGAGCCGTTATAGCTCACCGTCTGCGGGGTGGCGTCGACGGCGACGGTGAAGTGTTCAGGGCCGGCCGGCGTGGGGGACTTCGATGGTTGGGCATGCGGGGTGGCCGAGGTGCAGGAGGCGGCGATCAGCGCGGCGGTACAGGCGAGCAGGGCAAGTTTGCGCATGAACTCTCCAGCCGGGGCCGAGCCGGGAAGCGGCACGCTCAAGATCCTACCCGCGGCGGGCAACCCGGCCCGGCCGGGCGGCGCTCGGGAGGGAGCTAGGGATTAGCGAGCGATCCTCATACTGCACAGAAGGGCGTGCAGGCTCCGCCTGCACTTCGCTGCCCAGGTCTTTTGTGTGCAAAAACCGCGCATAAATAGCGGTTTTTACTCACAAAAGCGTAGGGACCGGCCTTGCGGCCTGAAATTTGACTCGTCCGTACAGATCTTTCGGGCCTAGCGGAGCTAGTGGTGCGGCTCGGTTAGATGCAGCAGGCTGTCCAGGAGTTGCTGGGCGCCGTTGGGAACGCTCGCCGGGCTGCTCTGCAGACCCAGGCCGGCCACCGTGTTGCCCACGCTGGTCAGAGCCGGGCAGGCGACGTTCGAGGAGAGCGATGACAGCACCGGCTCGAGCAGGTTGTTGAGCCCAGGGCCGAGCAGCGAGGAGCTGGAGCCGGTGGCCGGCTGGGCGGCACACCCCGCCCCCTGGCTGGTCGCCGAGCCAGTGGTGGAGATGATCCGTTCCTTCCCGGCGCTGAGGCTCGGCGCGCTCGGGGCCAACCCCGGCGAGTCGGCAACGACGATCGGGACCGCCTGGGCCGGAGCAACGATCGGTGCCGCCACCGGCAGGCTCGTCGCCGGGGCGGCCGACCCCCCGAAGCTCCCCGCCGACACCGCGGTCGCCACAGCCACGGCAGCCCCGACCTCAGCCAGGCGGCCGAGCGGAGAGAGGTTGGAGGTGCTCGGAGAGAAGACCAAGCTCTGCACCAGGCGGGTGCCGGCGTGGGCCTGGCGCTTCAGGGCCTCGGCAAGCCCGGCCGATCCGGCGACCAGGATGCCCCAGATGGCCTGCAGGTTCGGCCGCGCTTTGCGGCGCCCGGCGATCGTCTGGCAGACCAGGCACTGGCGGAGGTGGTCGGCGACCTCGGCCCGGGAGGTGGCGGATGGATCGGTAGAGAGCAGGTTGGCACACCGGCGGCAGGCTGCCATCTCCCCTTCGGCAGTCTCCAGGCGGTTCAGCTCCAGCCGCAGCCGCTTGCGTGCCCGGGACAGCGAGATCTCCACGGCGCGGGTCGAGATCATCAGCGATACGGCGATGTCGGCGTAGGACATGCCCTCGAACTCACGCAGGACGAGCACGGTCCGCTGCCGTTTGGGAAGGCGAGCCAGCGCCCGGTGCACCGTCGACACCGCGATCTGCGAGGACACCGACTCCCACACGTCGTCAGGCTGGGCATGAGCCGGCTCCAGGTCGACCAGGTCAACCGGGTCGGTCGGCTGCGGCCGGTGCGACTGGCGCCGGACCTCGTCGATGCATACGTTGCGGGCGATCTGGATCAGCCACGCCCCGAACTGGTACTCGCCGTTGAACCGGGGCAGGGCGCCCAGCGCCCGGGCGAAGACCTCCTGGGTCAGGTCTTCGGCGTCGCCGCTGCGCTGCATGGCGACGAAGCTGTAGACCCGCGAGTAGTACCGTTCGATCAACTCGTCGGTCGCTTCGGGCAGACCGGCTTGGGCCGCTTGCACCAGGAGGCGTTCCGTCATGGGCGTGCCTTCAGTGGCCCCAGTCGCCGTGACCTGCGAAGGTCCGAGGGCCAACGGGTGCTAGCTAGAGAAATCTCACCAGCCCGCATAGCAGAGTTGTATTTAAAGGCCCCTGGCTGAAGAACACAAATCGCCAATCGCGGCGAGTCCAATGAGCCGGGACGTTCCAGACGGAATTTATGTGGCGCCGGCCCTCTTTGCGAGCTCGGCCAGCACCGGGATGGCGGCGATCTTCTCCGCGTCGAGGTGCGACCAGAGGATGCCCGGCGGTCCGGCCAGGTCGTTCCTGGCCGGGTCACCCCCGGCCGCGCGCTCCGCCGGTGCCCGGCCCGTGGCCGGGCGCCGGACCCGGTACACGCCGTCGGGGGTGACGATCAGGTCGACCCGGAAGTCGTGCTCAGTCTCGGGCAGCGCCTCGTCGAGGACCTGGATTGGATGGACGGTCGTGGCGACAACGGTCGCCGGGCCGATCACCCCGGCCTGCCGGGCGAGGGCGAACTCCAGGTCCGAGAACCCTCCGCCCTTGCCGATCCGCACCCCCTCGTGGTTGACCGCAACCGTGCCGCACACGATCAGATCGATCGGTTCCATGGCGTCCAGCCCGATCGGCTGGCCGGCGGCGGCCGACCCGCTGATCGACGCCGCCTTCCGGGGGTTGACCCGGTCCGGGTCGAGCAGGAAGAACGGGTGCTCGGCCCGCAGCCGGGGGACGGCCATGTACAGCAGCTTGCCGTCGACCAGCGCCCGCACCCGGACCGGGAGCTGCGGTGAGTCGGGGTTTGCCTTGAGCACGCCCGCCGCTGCCCATTCCGGGGTGGCCGCCAGCGCAGCGGCAGCCGCCTCGGCCCCGATGAAGTTCGGGATGCGTCCGTGGGCGCCGGGGAACCGGGCGGCGCCGCTGGCGGCGATCGCCTCCCAGACCCGTTCGCGGACCTGCTGCTTAGTACTCCCGCTCGAGTCCGGCAACGGCCGGTCCCAGGCTGTTGACGAAGCCCTGGAGGCCCATCAGCTTCATCAGGTTGCCCTGGATCTTGAGCTTGCCCTGCATGAATGCCGCCTGCGGGTTGAGCTCCCCCTTGTCCATCGACACCGAGACCTCGTAGCTGGCGGTCAGGGTGGCGTCCGGGTTGGCGGTCTCACCGAGGGCGACCTCGGGGACGCCGTCGGTTGCCCTGGCGTAGAACTTGACCTCGCCCTGGTCAGGGACGTCGGTGATCACCTGTTGGATGGCGAAGCTCTGCCCCGTGATGGTATTGGTGACCGCCTCGGTCGACTGGAGCAGGCTGGTGACCTCCTTAGCCCACTCTTCGGACAGGTACTTGACCGCCATGACCGCTCTCCTTTCCGGGACGACCGTCGCCGGGTGAAGGGGCGGCGGTATGGTGGATCGTAGCGGGAATCGCCACCAGGCGACGCGCGAGAGGAGGAACCCCCAAATGGCCGAAGCTGTGATCGTCGAGGCAGTCCGCACCCCCATCGGCCGCCGCGGCGGCAAGCTCGCTGGGTGGCACCCGACCGACCTGATGGCGGCCACCTTCTCCGAGCTGATCTCGCGCACCGGGATCGACCCCGCCCAGGTCGACGACGTGATCTGCGGCTGCGTCTCCCAGGTCGGCGAGCAGACGTTCAATATCGGCCGCAACGCCTGGCTGGCCGCCGGGCTGCCAGAGTCGACGCCGGCGACCACGATCGACCGCCAGTGCGGGTCGTCGCAGCAGGCCGCCCACTTCGCTGCCCAAGGCGTGATCGCCGGGGCCTACGACGCGGTGATCGCCTGCGGTGTGGAATCGATGACCCGGGTGCCGCTGGGGACCTCGCTTTCGGGCGGGATGCCGTTCACCCCGCAGATGCTCGCCCGCTACAACGGGACGCTGGTCCCCCAGGGGATCTCCGCCGAGCTGATCGCCGCCGACTACGACCTCACCCGGGAGCAACTGGACGACCTGGGCTTCCGCTCCCACCAGAGGGCCGCCGCCGCCACGACGGCCGGGCACTTCCGCACGGAGACCTTCCCGATCAAGATCGAGGGCGCCGGGGGCAGCGAACTGTTCGAGATCGACGAGGGCATCCGGTTCAACGCCGACCGGGCCAAGATGGGGAACCTGCCGACCCCCTTCTTCTCCGACGACATGGCCAAGCAGTTCCCGGAGATCCGCTGGGTGGTCACCGCCGGCAACTCGTCGCAGATCTCCGACGGCGCCGCCGCCCTGCTGATCACGACCCCGGAGAAGGCCAAGGCACTGGGGCTCACCCCCCGCGCCCGGTTCACCTCGTTCGCCGTCGCCGGCGGGGACCCGATCCGGATGCTGCTGGAACCGATCCCGGCCACCCGCAAGGCACTGGAGCGGGCCGGGCTTACCCTGGCCGACATCGACGTCATCGAGATCAACGAGGCCTTCGCCTCCGTGGTGCTCGCCTGGAAGAAGGCGCTCGGGATCGACGACGAGTACTTCGAGGAGCGGGTCAACCCCAACGGCGGGGCGATCGCCCTTGGCCACCCGCTCGGCAGCTCGGGCGCCCGGCTGATGACGACGCTGCTGGGCGAGCTGGAGCGGCGCGGGGCGCGCTACGGTCTGCAGACGATGTGCGAGGGTGGGGGCATGGCCAACGCCACGGTAATCGAGCGGCTCGGCTAAAGCGCCGTGGCGGCGGTGGACGGGGACAGCCCCGCCGATCTCCCTCCGGCGTCACAGATGTTCTTCCGCGTCCTGAAGCTGTTCTTCCGCGTCTTCCTGGTGATGGTGGCCTTGGCCGTCGTGTGGTTCATCTTCGGGGCGCTGGGGTCGTTCGCCCGGGTGGTGGTAGGCGGCCTGCTGGCGATCGCGGTCGCCGCCCTGATGGTCAACTACTTCCGCCAGGTGGGTCACCCGCCGCCACCGGACCCGGTGCCCACCGCGGTGCACCCCGGCCTCCGGCTGGCCTACGTGTGCGAGATGTGCGGGCTGGAGCTGGCCGTGCTCAAGGTGGCCAAGGACCGGGCGCCCAAGCACTGCGGCGAGCCGATGGAGCTGGTCCGCCGCCCGGCGCCGGCGGCAGCGCCGGAGGAGCCTGACCCCGGTTGAGCCCTGCAACGAGCTTCTTTGTAACGTGAGGGATCAAATAGAGCCGCCAGGTTACAAAGAAGCTTCTTGCCGCAGTGCCGGGCAGTTTCTGCGGAGGGTTTAGCGGCTCAACGCCACTGGGTGGCGACGATGAACGCGGCGGCGATCAGGCCGAGGCCGACCCAGATCAGGTAGTCCTTGTTGAGCAGCGGCACCCCCGACCCGATGTAACGGGTCAGGATGACGGCGAAGCCGGCCAGCAGCAGCACGAAGAAAACAACCGCCACCCACCGCGGCGAAGGTGGCGGCTTCTTCTTCGGGGGTGGTTGGTAGCGGCGGCGCTTTGATTTCGAGACGGGCATTGCCTGAAGCTCGCTTTCGGTGGGGCCTGGCCGATTCTACCGGCCGGTGTCGGTACCCGTACTGGCAGCTCGCTGTGAACCAGGCCGTGAGCGCAGGCCGGGCGCAGGCCGGGCGCAGCGAGAGCGGAGCGGGTTTCGCCGGAACGCCCGGGACCGGGTGTTACTGTTGGGTCGCAATGGTGCTGCGTTGGACGGGCCGCGCGCTGATCGCCAGTGGCTCACTCATCGTGCTGTTCATCCTGTACGAGTTGTACGGCACCGGCTTCATCACCAGCCACGACCAACACCGGCTGAAGCACGACTTTGCGGCAAAGGTCGCCCGGGCGGCCGCATCGCCCACTCCGGGACCGAGCGCATCGCCGACCGTATCGCTAAGCCCGGCCACACCGACCAACCCCGATGCCGGGACCGGCATTGCCGACATCCGGATCCCTAAGATCGGCCTGGACATGATCGTCGTCGAGGGGGTCGCGGTGGACGACCTGAAGGAAGGACCCGGGCACTACCCGGGGACTCCCCTGCCCGGCCAGTCAGGAAACGTGGTGATCTCCGGTCACCGCACCACCTACCTCCACCCGTTCCGCAACCTCGACCAGCTGACCAAGGGGGACCCGATCTACCTGGAGGCGCTGAACGGCACCACCTACACCTACACCGTGGTGGCGATCGACACGGTGCTGCCGACCGACGTTGCCGTTGTCGACAACACACCGGACAACCGGCTGACGCTGACCACCTGCACCCCGCCGTTCAGCGCGTCGCACCGGCTGATCGTGCTCGCCGCCCTGCAGGGCGCGCCGTCGAATCAAACGGCCTGACTATGAAGGCACCGATCAAGGTCCTGCTCTGGGTGGTGGGCATCGTCGTGGGGCTGTTCGTGCTGTTCCTGCTGTTCGAGTACGTGATCCCCAACCTGCTGCCCGGCCAGTTCTGATGATCCGCGTGCTGCTGGTCGACAACTTCGACTCGTTCACCTACAACCTCGCCCAGTACCTGGGCGACGCCGGGGCCGAGCCGATCGTCGTGCGGGCCAACGCCACGGTGGCCGACCTGGAGGCATCCCGCCCGGACGCCCTCGTCGTCTCCCCCGGGCCCGGCCGGCCCGAGGACGCCGGCTGCTCGGTCGAGGCAGTCCGCCACTTCGCCGGGCAGGTCCCGGTGCTCGGGGTCTGCCTCGGCCACCAGGCGATCGGGATCGCCTACGGGGGCTCGGTCGTGCGGGCGGGCAAGGTGATGCACGGCAAGACCTCGGAGATCCGCCACGACGGCGAGGGCATCTTCGCCGGGCTGCCGAACCCGCTGGTGGCCACCCGCTACCACTCGCTGGTCGTCGACCGGGCATCGCTGCCGGCCGAGCTGGAGGTCAGCGCGGAGACCGCCGACGGGGTGGTCATGGGCATCCGGCACCGGGGCCTGGCGGTCGAGGGGGTCCAGTTCCACCCGGAATCGGCCCTCACCGCCGAGGGCCAGCAGATGATCGAGAACTTCCTAGGGTGGCTCAGAGCGGCGAGGGGCTAGGCGCTGTTGACGGGCTCGGGCTGGTGCCCGGTGAGCCGCCCAGTCCGGTGCCGGTGGTGATCGTGACCGTGTCGCCGCTGCACCCGTTCGCCCCCGCCGCCGGCGACTGGGCGCTGACGTTGCCCCCACCGAACAGCCCGCCATTGACGACCTGTACGTTGTAGTTGGCCTGCTGCAAGGCGCTGGTGGCGTCCCCCTGGGTCATGCCGACCACGTTGGGGACCGGCTTGGCCGGGTTGATCTGGATCGTGACCGCAGTGCCAGTCGGCACCTGGGTGCCGGCGGCCGGCGACTGGGCGAGGACGTTGCCCGGCGCCTGGGTGTGGTCGCAGGTGCCCGACGCCGGGTTGGCGACGAAGCCCCCGCTCTGGAGCGTTGAGGTCGCCTGAGCCTGGCTCTGCCCGACGACGTTGGGCAGCGCCGAGTTACCCGTCCCGGCGCTGACGTAGACCTGGACGGTGGTGCCCTTGGCCTCGGTCGACCCGGCCGCAGGATCGGTCCGGGTCACCTTGCCCTGGGCGATGTTCGGGCTGGTCTCCGAGATCGGCGCGGGCACCGTGAAGCCGGCCTGCTGTAGTTGCTGGGCGGCCTGCTGCGGGGATTGGTTGTGGACGTCGGGCACCTGCACGGTCCCCGATCCCCCGGAGACGCTGAGCAGGATGCTGGTCTTCTTGTTCACCTTGTCCTGGGCGGGCGGAAACTGGCTGACCACGGAGCCGGCCGGGACGGTGTTCGAGGCCACGGTCTCGGTCGTGCTCGACAGCCCGGCGGTCTGCAGCGTGCTCTGGGCGTTGCTCAGCGTCTGGTTGACGACATTGGGTACGACGACGGTCGAGGTGCTGGATGACAGCACCCCGTAGACCACCGCCCCGGCGGCCACCAGCAGGGCGGCGATCAGCACAAGGGTCAGCACATAGGCCAGCCCGCGGCGGTTCCCCCCACCTCCCGGCGGCAGCGGCCCGCCCATGGTTGGCTCACCCGGCAGCGGCGCGATCACCGACGTGGCGTCCTGGCGGCGGGCCGGCCGCGCCAAGGCCACGGTCTGGTCGGCGAGGACCGGGGTCGCCTGGACCGCCTGGCCGGCCAGCAGCCGCTGCAGGTCCTGGCGCATCTCGTCGGCGGACTGGTAGCGGTTGTCGGGGTTCTTCGACAGCGCTTTCAGCACGACCGCATCGAGGGCCGGGGACACCTCCGAGTTGAGCTGGCTCGGGGGCCGCGGCGGCTCGCGGACATGCTTGTAGGCGATCGAGACCGCGGTGTCGCCCTTGAACGGGACCTCGCCGGTCAGCATCTCGAACAGCACGACGCCGAGCGAGTAGACATCGGAGCGGGCGTCGACCGGAAGTGCCTGGGCCTGCTCCGGCGACAGGTAGTTGGCGGTGCCGAGCACCGTGCCGGTTTGGGTGACGGTGGCGCCGGCGTCGGTGACCGCCCGGGCGATGCCGAAGTCCATCACCTTGGTCTTGCCGTCCGGCGTGACCATGATGTTGGCCGGTTTGACGTCGCGGTGGACCAGCCCGTGGCTGTGGGCGAACTGCAGGGCGGCGCAGACGTCGGCGGCGACCTCCTCGGACCGCTCCGGGGTGAACGGGCCCTCGCTGGAGATCAGCTCCTTGAGCGACTTGCCCTCGACGTACTCCATCACCAGGAAGTAGGTCCCGCCGTCGGAGCCCCAGTCGTAGATCGCCACCACCCGGGGGTCGTTCAGGCTGGCCGCCGACTGCGCCTCCCGGCGGAACCGCTCGATGAATGCCCGGTCGCGGGCAAACTCCGGGTGCAGGATCTTGAGCGCCACCGGGCGTCCGAGCAACTGGTCGCGGGCGATGAACACCTCGGCCATGCCCCCCGAGGCCAGCGGCCCGACGACCTCGTAGCGCCCGCCGAAGAGGCGCCCCGCCTCCTCGCTCACCGGCCCCCTCCCCCACCGTGGTGGCCCCCACCGCCGCCGCCACCGCCGCCGCCATCCGGGGGTGCCGGGGTGTCGCAGGAGCCGATCCCCAGCTGGCTCAAGAATCCACTCAGGCCGGCGCATGAGTTGGGGCTCGGGGGCGGCTCCGGGGCGGCCACGGTCATGGTGACGGTCGACCCCTTCGTAGCGACGCTGCCGGCCGGCGGGTCCTGGGCGGTCACCTGGCCAACAGGCGCGGTCGAGTTGGGGTCTGGGATCTGCACCGGGTTCAGCCCCTGGCCCTGCAGGCTGGCTGCCGCGTCGGGTTCCATCGCCGATACGACGTCGCTGACATGCACCTGGTTTCCGCGCGAGACGGTCAGCGTCACGGTGCTCCCCTTCTTCAGACGGCCCCCCGCCCTCGGCGAGGTGCCGAGCACGGTACCCGCCTCGATGGTCGAGTCGGCGTTGCGCGAGCGGACCTTGAGCCCGAGGCTGCGGGCGGCCGAGGTCGCGGTCTGGACGCTGGCGCCGGTCCACGGCGGGACCACGACGGCGGCGTTGGCCTTCTCCCAGGCGGCGACGATGTCGAAGGTGATGCCGGCGATGAGGATCAACATCACCGGGAGCCATGCCCAGGCCCAGCGGCTGTGCCGGCGGCGGGTTGGGCGCCCGAACGCCTGCGCCGGGGTCCCCCAGGGCGGGGTCGCCGGGCTGCCGTAGGGTGCGAAGTCGACCTGAGTCGGCGAGGCAATCCGGGAGGTGGCGGGGGCCTCGGCGGCGGTCACCGCGGCGACGGCCGGTCCGACCACCGGGGTGCCCGGCCCCGCCCGACCGCCGAGCTCGAGGGACACCGTGGGCGCCCCCGCCGTGACCGCGGGCGCCGCCCCCGGCGCCGGTTCGGCGCCGGCTCCCGCCGCCCGCAGCGCCCGGGACATCGCCGAAGCCGACGGGAACCGCCGGTTCGGGATCGGGTCGAGGGCGCAGCGGATCACCACGTCGAGCGACTCGCCGACCGCCGGGTTGGCGGCTCGGGGGCTGGGGGCGGCGACGTCGAGGCGAGCGGTGGCGACGGCGATCGGGTTGTCACCGGAGAACGGCGGCCGGCCGACAACCAGCTCGTAGCCGACGCAGCCGAGCGAGTAGATGTCGCTCGCCGCCGTGGCCCGCTCGCCGCGCACCTGCTCCGGTGACAGGTAGTCGGGGGTGCCGATCAGTGCCCCGGTGGTCGTCAGCCCCCCGCCCCCGGCGTAGGCGACACCGAAGTCGGTCAGCTTCACCTGCCCGGAGGAGGTCAGCACGATGTTGGCCGGCTTGATGTCCCGGTGCACCGCCCCGAACCCATGGGCGTAGGCCAGCGCCTCGGCGGCCTGGGCGAGCAGGCCGGCGGCGAAGGCCGGCTCAAGCGGCCCCTGCTGCTGCAGCAGGGCGTGCAGGTCCTGGCCGTCGAGCAGCTCCATGACGATGGCCTGCCGGTCCTGCTCCTCGGCGAAGTCGTAGACCGCGGCGATGCCCGGGTGCGACAGCTGGGCGGCGATCCGGGCCTCCTGGCGGAACCGGGCCAGCGCCTGCGGGTCCCCGACCAGGTCCTCCCGGAGCAGCTTGAGTGCCACCTGGCGGCCGAGCAGCTCGTCGCTTGCCCGGAGGACGGTGCCCATGCCGCCGGCCCCGATCACGTCGCCGAGGCGGTAGCGGCCCAGGGTGCTCTGCGTCTCGCCCTTCATGGGGTCACCAGCCCTCCAGGGTCTGGTCTTCCTGGATCACCTGTTTGGCGATGGGGGCCGAGACCAGCCCGCCGGTGGCGTCGCTGCCCAGATTCCCGCCGTTCTCGACGAGGACCGCCACGGCAATCCGCGGTGCCTGCGCCGGTGCGAAGGCAATGAACCAGGCGTGCGGCGCCTGGCCGGGCGCATTCTGCGCGGTCCCCGTCTTGCCGGCCACTGTAACACCCTGGATTTGGGCCTTTGTCCCGGTCCCGTCGGGCTGGCTGACCACGTCCTCCATCATCTGCGTGATCGTGCTGGCGGTGTTCGGGTCCATCGCGGTCTTCCAGAGAGCGGGCTGGGTCTGTGAGATGACGTTGCCCTGGGGGTCGCGCACCTCTTGTACCAGGTAGGGCTGCATGATCTTGCCCCCGTCGGCGACCGCCGCCGCCACCAGCGCCATCTGCAACGGGGTGGCGGCGTCGTTGAACTGCCCGATCGCCGACTGGGCGGTGTAGGCGGGCGAGCTGAGCTCGGCGGCGGTGCCGATCTTGCTGGCCGCGGTCGGGATCCCCAGTGGTGGCGCCGATCCGAATCCGAAGTTCGCTGCGGTCGACGCCAGCGTCCCCGGCGGCAGCTGGGTGCCGAGCCGGGCGAAGTAGGCGTTGCACGACACGGTGAACGCTTTCACCATGTCGCCCCCGCAGGTCTCGCCGCCGAAGTTCTGGATCGGCTGGGTGGTCTGCCCGGGCAGGAAGGAGCTGGCCGGCGCGTAGGTGGTCGTCACACCGAGGCCGTTCTGGAGGGCAGCCGCAGCGGTGATCACCTTGAACGTCGACCCCGGCGGGAAGGTGGCGCTGGTCGCCCGGTTGAGCATCGGCTGGTCCGGGTTCGCCTGGAGCGCCTTCCAGGCCGCGGTATCGGCATTGGGAT
>DAIQBQ010000045.1:0-13360 GCA_036781065.1 Actinomycetota bacterium | reverse complement strand
GCGGCCCAGGCGATCATCGAGCGCGAGGCGGGCCGCACTCCCCCGCCGTTCCACTACAAGGACAAGGGGATGCTGGCAACCATCGGGCGGGCCGACGCGGTCGCCGACCTCCCGCATATCAACCTGTCGGGCCTGCCGGCCTGGGTGATCTGGGCGTTCGTGCACGTCTACTTCCTGATCGGGTTCCGCAACCGGGTGGCTGTCATGGGGCAGTGGGGCTGGGCGTTCCTCACCCGGGACCGCCACGCCCGGTTGATCACCGGGACGCCGTCGATCCCCGAAGAAGCGGAGGGGGAGGGGGCGTCATGATTCCTATTCCGGATACTTAGTTTAATTGTCTGGAATGATCGGCTTCCAAGAGGTCGCGGGGGGAAATGACGGGCTGACGCCGCCGCGGGGGCGGTGGCATGATTGTCGCCATGGGCCGCTCGCGGTCTGCTGGCCGGGCGAAAGCAGTCGTCGCCCTGCTCGGCTCGGCCTTCTTGGCCGGGCTCCTGAGCGCTGTACTCGCCCCGTCGGCGTCGGCCGCCGGGTCGCACGGAAGCGTCCTCACACTTTCGGTCAACGGCCCCGTCGACCCGTTCGAGGCCACGTTCATCAAGCGGGGTATCGAGGCCGCCGAAGCTGACGGGGATCCCGCCGTCGTGCTCGTGATCGACACCTCCGGCGGCCTCGACTCCTCGATGCGCCAAGCGGTCTCGGCGATCCAGCACGCCACGGTGCCGGTGCTCTGCTATGTGCCAGCCGGCGCCCGGGCCGCCTCGGCCGGGACGTTCCTGATGTTCGCCTGCCCAGTCAGCGGGATGGCGCCGGGGACCTGGATCGGCGCCGCCGAGCCGGTCGGCTTCGGGGGGGTCGTGGCCTCGTCGAAGACGGTCGGCCGCGACGCCACCCTGATCGGCTCGCTGGCCACCGCGCTGGGGCGCAACGCTGCCGACGCACGGAGCTTTGTCCGTTCGTCGACCTCGCTCGGGGCCGCCCAGGCACTGAGCTCCCGCGACACCGACTTCGAGCCGGCAACACTTGCCCAGTTCCTCCGCTTCGCCGGCTGCTCAGCCCTCGATGCGAAGCCGACGACGGGATCCGGCGGGACATGCGGCCCGGTCCCTGCCTCCGGCGCCCAGCGCAATGCGGGCTACCCCGTGGCGACCTCGGGAGCCCCGGTGACGGCCTTCGCCATGACCCCGGGCGAGCGGATCTTCCACGCTTTCGCCAACCCCAGCGTCGCCTTCCTGCTGCTCGACGTGGCCTTCGTGGCCTTGCTGATCTGGGCCTTCCACCCCGGCTTCCACCCGCCGCTCGCGGTGGGGATCACCAGCCTTGCTCTCAGCCTGGCGATCCTCGAAACGCTCCCGGTCCGCCTGGTAGGCTTCGGCCTTCTCGTGATTGCCGCGGCCCTCATCGCCCTGGAACTGCGAGCCAGGTCGCACGGGATCCTGACCGCCAGCGGCGTCGTCGTCCTCATCGTGGGCGGTCTGCTCCTGTTCAACCCGGCCGTGCCGCACGCCCGGGTGTCGCCGGGGCTGCTGATCGCCATCCCGATCCTGCTCGGGATCGCCTCGTTTTTCATGCTGCGGGCGATCGGTGAGGCCAAGGCCGAGCCGCTCCGGGCCGGCGTCGGTGCGCTGGTCGGCGAGTTGGGTACAGCCAAGACCGCCCTGTCGCCCAAAGGCCGGGTGCAGCTGCGCGGCGAGTCGTGGTCGGCGGTGACGGTTGAGGGCGACGTCCCCGCCGGGACGCCCGTGCGGGTTGTTGGCGTGTCAGGCCTGACCCTCGAGGTCATGCCGGAGCCGCAGCCGGAGGGACCGGCTGTCGGCGTGCAACCAAAAGGAGATCTTCCGTGGGCGCGCTGATTGTAGTGGGCATCCTCGTTCTGATCGCGCTGTTCATCCTGGCCCGGGCGCTCCGGGTCGTGCGGGAGTACCAGCGGGTGGTGTTGTTCCGCCTCGGCCGGGCGATCGGCCTCAAGGGGCCGGGGCTGGTGATCGTCTACCCGGCGATCGACCGGGCGACCATGGTCGACCTGCGCGAGCAGTACCTGGAGATCCCGAAGCAGACCGCGATCACCAAGGACAACGCGGCGATCAACATCGACTTCATCATTTTCTACAAGGTCGTCGATGCTGAGATGTCGGTCCTGCAGGTGCAGAACTTCGCCGGGGCGGCACAGAACATCGCCGCCACCACGCTGCGCAGTGTGGTCGGCGACATGACCCTTGACGAGGTGCTGTCCAAGCGGGACGAGATGAACACCGTCCTGCAGAACAAGCTCGACGAGGTCACCGAGCGCTGGGGGGTCAAGGTGGGCAACGTCGAGGTCCGCGAGATCGTGCCCCCGCCGCCCGTGCTCGATGCGATGACCCGGCAGATGTCGGCGGAGCGGACCCGGCGGGCGGTCGTGACCGAGGCCGAGGGGGCCAAGCAGTCACAGATCACCGTCGCCGAGGGGCAGAAGCAGGCGGCCATCCTCTCCGCAGAGGGCGACCGGCAGGCCGCCATCCTGCGTGCGGAGGGGTTCTCGCTGGCGCTGGGGAAAATCTTCGAGGTCGCCCGGGGCGTTGATGCCAACACGATGAGCCTCCAGTACCTGGAGGCGCTGAAGCAGATCGGGGGATCGCCCTCGACGAAGTTCGTCGTGCCGATGGAGCTGTCCGGGCTGCTGAGCTCGGTGACCGGGTTGACCGGGAAGGCCTTTGGCAACGGCAACGGTGCCGCCCCCCACGAACCGGTGCCCGCCCGGGCTCCCGTCCCGGTCCCGGACCCGGAACCGCCCGCCACAGCCACGCCCCTGCCCGATGCCAGCTGAGCTGGCCCAGCTCCGGGCTGAGTACCGTTTGGCCGCGGGGCGGCTGCGCTCTGGCCGGCCCGGGTGGCGGCTGTCCTGTTTTCCGGCGGATTCCGCCTGCTATCAGGACAGTTGCCCGCCGCGGCGGCCACAGGCTCCGCACGGGAACAGGAGGCTTTCTCGTCACATCGCTCGAGGAAGCGGTACCGGACGGAGAGTGACGACCGGGTCTCGCTCGTCCCCGTACCACGAGCGGAGCACCTCCCCGTCGATCCTGGTGCCGCACAGCGCAAGGCCCCGGACGTCCGGAAGCTCGGGCCACGCTCTCCCAAGCTCTGTCACCAGCTCGTCCTGGAACTGCGTGAGCGCTTCTGAGAGGGCTGTGTCCAAATACGCCGGGAGGTCGTCGGCGCTGTCCAACGGTCCGTTCGCGGACAGGACGATTCCCCGGATTCCGACGCCTTCATGCCCGAGGACGATCTCCGGCTCCGGATGGACCCAGGAGGCGATGACTGCGAAGCCCGGCGGCACGACCTCATCGAGTGCACCTGCCATGTCCTTTGCCGCTTGAGCGAGGTAGTTCACCAGGCGAGCCCGCCAGGCTTTCGAGAGGGCATGGCGATCGGGAAGCTCGTTCATGGGACGACGCACTCGTTGCTCACCGTGTTGTACGTGCGGCCGGTGTGTGGCACCAGCATGCCGGTCCCTGAAACCTCGTGCCTGGTCGGATCATGTTCCCTCCCCGTATCTTGTCCTTGAGTGTTTGGTTGGGTGGCCTGGACCGTACGGTGCGTTCGTAGCAGAGATGCTACGAACTCTCCATGGCTGATGTCCCCGCTCGTGACCTGCGAGGGCGACGAACTCGTGATCCATGCCATGCGAATGAGAGCTAAGTTACGAAAGGCTGCTGAGCGATGACTGAAGGTGTCTATGGTCTCACGTCAAGCGGGAAGCCCATCACCGAGGAACTGATCGAGCAGCTTTCACAGGAAGCGGAGCGCGGGTATGACGTTGAGGAGCTCCTTGCCCGCCGCGGGCCAGGCCGCCCCTCACTGGGTGAGGCGGCGAAGACGGTGGAGTCGGTCCGGTTAGAGCCAGCGTTGCGCGACCAAGTTGCTCAGCGGGCTAAGTTGGATGGGGTCAGTCCCTCTGAGGTGATCCGGAGAGCCCTCCGGGAATATCTCCGCAGCGCATAGGGCCGGGGGCCGTCTCTCCATGGCTGATGTACCTGCTCGTGACCTGAGCAACGACGTGAGTGCGGTGCTCCGCCGCGCCGAGGCCGGTGAGCAGCTGCGGGTGACGGTAAGCGGCCGTCCCGTAGCCAGGCTCGTGGCCCCACCGACGCGGCCACGGTCGATGCCCTGGGAAGCCTTCGTCCACGGGAGTGACCACTGGCGGGCGGATCACGGTCTGACCAAAGAGCTCGCGGACCTGCTGCCCGACACGACCGACGACCTTCCGATCGCGTGACCGCCCGCACCGGGAGGACGGACCACGAAGAAGGACTTGCCGATACCCTAGGTAGGACGAAACGCGATACAGTCTAGGAATGGCGAGTGCGATCTCGGTCAGGCTCGATGATGAAGCCCTACGTGCCCTCGGGCAGCTTCAGGCCAGCGGGCTGAGCCGCTCAGAGGCTATCCGGCAGGCCCTCGTGGACTCCGCCGCGCGGTTGAGCAAGCGAAAGGCACTTGCCGAGGAAGTAGCTGCGCTCGAGGCCGACGAAGATGATCGCCGCGAGATGCAAGAGGTCGCCGCTCTCATGGAGAGCCTGCGTGCTCAGGGGTGATGTTCACGTTCTCCGGCCACCCCGACGTCGCGGCCACGAGCAGCAAGGCCGGCGCTACGGGGTTGTCGTCCAAGCCAATGAGCTCCTGCCAAGATCCGTTGTCCTGGTGGCCCCGACTTCTCATAGCGCCAGGCCTGCGTCCTTTCGGCCCGAAGTGGACGTGGAAGGCGAGACCACCCGAGTCCTGGTCGAACAGGTTGGGGCTGTTGACACCACCCGCCTGGGCGACCTCGTTGGGCACGTTACCGCCGAACAACTCTGGGGCATCGACGAGGCCCTTCTCACCGTCTTCGGACTTCGGTAGAGCGAACATGCCTGAGCCTCGTCTGTCATACATGATAGTATGCATGTATGACGATGCTGAGCTTTCGGGTCGACGAGGCTGAGGCAGAACAGGCGCAGGCATGGGCGGACCGACTGGGAGTCGACCGCTCGGAGCTGCTCCGTGTGGCGCTTCGTCGACACCTCCAGCGTCTCGCCAGCGAAATGGAGGTAAGGATCTGGGAGGATCGTCCCTTGGACGAGGGCGAGCAATCACTCGCAAAGATCGCCGACTGGGGCCCAGCCAAGGACTGGTCGGACTGGGTCGATGCGACGGGGTGAGATCTGGTTTGTCGCCACCCCAGGGGGAGACCGGCCCGTACTGGTGCTGACTCGTGACCCCGTGGCAGAACGGATTGGATCAGTCGTGGTCGCCGCCATCACACGCACGCGCCGCGGGCTGATCTCCGAGCTCGACTTGACCGCGACCACTGACCGGGTTCCGACTGACTGTGTGGTGAACTTCGATAATCTCCACACGCTGCCTCGATCTACGTTCCGCCGGAAGGTCACCACGCTCTCCCCGGCTCGCATGGCAGAGGCCTGCGATGTACTCGTGGCGTCGACCGGCTGCTGACCCCGATTGCACAGTTGGCGGCAGACCCAGGCAAGTGCTGGGTCGGGTCAATCGGCCTCTTTACGGCCATAGTGCCGGGAACGGGACTCGAACCCGTACGGGTTTCCCCAATGCGGTTTGAGCGCATCGCGTCTGCCAATTCCGCCATCCCGGCAACGCTACGTACGAACCACTGATCGTAACGACACCTGGGCCCGAATGGGCGTCAGGCCGGGCACAAAGGTAGCATGTGCCGATGGCCCGGCCAGCGTGCCTTTTCCACTTCGACCATTGGATCGGGCTTCTCGATCTGCTCGCCGCGGCACCAGCGACGGCACGGCCAACAGCACAACCATGAGCAAGGGTCCTCGCCCCGACTTCGCCAAGCTCGCCTCGGCGAAGCGCCCAAGGCACGGTCAGCCATGGCTCCGGCCGTGGATGATCATCCTCGGCTCGGTCGTCCTGCTCATCGTGGTCGGCGGTGTCGGCTACGGTCTCAGCATCAACGCGTTCGGCCCGTCGGGCGGCTCGAGCAACCGGGGCGGCACCGGAAGCCACCACCACAACAACCAGGTCGCCCCGCTGCAGGTTGTCGATAGCACGCCCGGTCCGGGGGCCACTGGCGTTGCCTCGGACTCCGACATCACCATCGACTTCTCGACCCCGATCTCGCTCCACGGAGTCACGCCGACGCTCTCCCCCGACGTCACCGGCACCTGGCAGGCGGTGTCGGCGACGTCGATCGAGTTCGTCCCCTCGGCCCCACTGATCCCGTCGGTCACCGAGACGGTCACCATCCCCGGGGGGGCCAACGGGCTGACCGCCAAGGACGGTGCCACCCTCGATAGCTCGGTCTCGTTCAGCTTCGGCGTCGCCGCCGGCGACACCCTGCGGCTCCAGCAGCTGCTCGCCCAGCTGAACTACCTCCCGCTCTCCTTTGCTCCGTCCGGGCCGCCGCCCCCGGTGACCCAGACCGCCCTCGACCAGCCGGGCACGTTCAGCTGGAAATGGTCGACGCTGCCCCCGAACCTCACCTCGTTGTGGACCGAGGGGCAGGCCAACGTGATCACGATGGGCGCCCTGATGTCCTTCCAGCTGAACAACCACCTGGCGACCGACGCCGAGGCCGGCCCAAAGGTGTGGAGCGCCCTGCTGAGCGCTGACCCCGTCGCCGCCTCGGGCAGCTACAACTACGTGCTGGTGTCCAAGACCCTGCCCCAGAACCTCACGCTCTACGAGGACGGGTCGCCGGCGTATACGAACGTCCCGGTCAATACCGGGGTCCCGAAGGCCCCGACCGTCGACGGCACCTTCCCGGTCTTCGAGCACCTGACCTCGTCCCGGATGGTCGGCACCAACCCGGACGGGACTCACTACGACGACCCGCACGTGCCCTGGGCCAGCTACTTCAACGGGGGCGACGCCCTGCACGGGTTCCCCCGCGCCAGTTACGGCTTCCCGCAGAGCGACGGCTGCGTCGAGATGGCCATCCCCACCGCCGGCACGCTCTGGCCGCTGACCCCCATCGGGACGCTGGTCACGGTCGAAGGGTAGCCGGGGCCGCCGGCCTCCGGCGGTGGGCCTCCCCCGCGCGTTTGGCCGGTATGGACTTGGGCGCCCCCAGGCCCCATAATCGGTCATACCCCCGGGCGGGTAGTTCCTTGACTCCCGCCATGGCACTCAGATCTACCGGTGGTGCATACGAGAGAAATCTCTGTCGGCACCTGAGCAGTCTGGTTGCGGGGGGGTTCAGCTTGACCATCGTTCGGTGGCGCGCCCTCCCGGCGATGGCCGGGGTGGTGCTTGTCCTCATGACCATCGCGCTCGTCGGCGCCCGTGCCGCCGGGCTGCTGCCCCCGGACAACCCGTCGCAGTCGATCCCGCCCTCCTCGGCGCTGCGGTCATCCTGCTCTACCGTCCCGGTGACCCCGGCGTGCATGACGGCAGCGACCGCCGCCATCGACAACGACCGAGCCAGCGAAGGCGTCGGGCCGATCTCGCTGCCGTCCAACTTCGCTTCGTTGACCATCCAGGAGGAGACCTTCGTCGTCGCCGATCTGGAGCGGATCGACCGGGGGCTCACCCCCGTCGTCGGGCTGACCTCCGCGCTCGACTCGCTGGCCCAGCAGGGAGCGGACAGCGACTCCGACCCTCCCCTTACCGCCCCGGGCAACCCCGAGGTCGGCAACTGGGCGAGCACCGCCAACCCGCTCTACGCCGATGCTGTCTTCATGTACGACGACGGGCCGGGCGGGGTGAACGCCGACTGCACCGGCACCGGCCAGGCAGGGTGCTGGGAACACCGGGACAACCTCCTGCTCTCGAACCCCCAGCCGTTGCTGATGGGGGTCGGTGACACGACGTCGGACCCCGACCACGGCTCGATCGCCGAGCTGATCGTTGCCAACGACACCTCCGACTCCCCGTACTTCGCCTGGGCGTCGGAGGTCGCCGGCATGTCGCTGAACCTGTCCGCCACCCAGCTGAGCATCCCCGCCGCCGTCGGGGTGACCAACGCGGCGACCGTGATCGCCACTGCCTCCGGATCCGGCATGAACCTCTCCACCTCGCTCACCGGGAGCGGCGAGCTGGCCGTGACCTCGCCGCCGTGCAGCAGCCTGGCCGATGGCGCCTCCTGCCCGATCGCGATCACGTTCACCCCGACGATCGTCGGGGAGGCGGACGCGACGCTGACCGTGACCGCCATCGATGGCCCCCACCTCGTGACGGTCCTCGGCGTGACCAACCCCGATCCGCCAGCCGGGCTGACGGCCACCCCGAGCCCGGCCGGCATCGTCCTCACCTGGGGTGCGGCCGACGACGGGGGTTCCGCCCTCGCCGCCTACCGCATACTGCGGGCGACCGCCTCCGGGCAGCCTGGCGCCCTCGTTGCGACGGTCCCCGGCTCGGCGACCAGCTGGACCGACACCTCGCCGACCCCCGGGGCGACCGACTACTACTCGGTGGAGGCGGTCAACGCCGCCGGCGCATCGGGGCCGACCGCTGAGGCGCAGATCGGCCCGGACTTCCCGGTCAGCGCGACCACGGCTCCGGGCTACTGGATGGTCGATGCCTCCGGCTCGGTGTACGGGTTCGGCAGCGCCCCGGGTCTGGGCGGCCCGCGGGTCCCCGCAACCGCGAGTGCGGTGGACATCGTCTCGACCCCCTCGGGCAACGGGTACTGGGTCGTCGACAACCGGGGCGAGGTTTCCGCCTTCGGCGATGCCCCGGACCTCGGGGGAGCGCCCAAGCTCAACGCCAGCGAGGTCGTGACCAGCCTCTCGTCCACACCGGACGGCCAGGGGTACTGGCTGTTCACCAATAAGGGCCGGGTCCTGACCTACGGCGACGCCCCGTTCCTGGGCGACATGAGCGGGCGGACGCTGAACGGGCCGGTGATCGGATCGGTAGCCACACCGACCGGCAACGGCTACTACATGGTCGCCAGCGACGGGGGGATCTTCACCTTCGGCGACGCCACCTTCGACGGCTCGATGGGCGGCCAGCAACTCAACCAGCCGGTCGTCGGGCTGGCCCCGAGCCCCCGAGGTCCGGGCTACTGGCTCGTGGCCAAGGATGGCGGCATCTTCGCCTTTGCCGCGCCGTTCCTCGGCTCGATGGGCTCGACTCACCTCAACCGGCCGGTGATCGGCATGGTCGCCTACGGCGACGGCTACCTGATGGTTGCCAGCGACGGGGGGATCTTCGATTTCTCCCACCTGGCCTTCGTCGGGTCGCTCGGCGCTCAGCCGCCGGTGCACCCGGTCACGGCGGTGAGCCCGGTCGGCTGACCGGACGCCCGCTGACCCGGACGCCCGCTGACCCGGCTGACCCGGCTGACCCGGCGGCGAGGTCGCCGGATAGCGTGGCCCGTGCCCGAAGGCGCAAACTGGTGGTGATGGATCGATCGGGCCCGACCATGACCGCCCCCGCCCCGAGCGAGGTCGTCGCCAGGCTGCGCCGGTCGTTCGACGCTGGCCGGACCCGCCCGGCGGCTTGGCGCAAGAAACAACTGGAGGGCATGCGCCAACTGCTCTCCGCCGGCGAATCCGAGCTGGAGACGGCGATGCGGGCGGACCTGGGCAAGGCGCCCGCCGAGTCCTGGATCACCGAGCTGCGGCTGGTCGGGCGCGAACTCACCCACACCCTCGGGCACCTGGACAGCTGGATGAGCCCGCACCACGTCCACGTGCCGGTCGTCCTGCAGCCGGGCCGGGCAAGCGTTGTCTGCGAGCCGCTCGGCGTCACGCTCGTGATCGCCCCGTGGAACTACCCGGTGCAGCTCCTGCTGCTACCGATGGCGGCGGCGATCGCCGCCGGCAATGCCGTGGTCGGCAAGCCGTCCGAGCTCGCCCCGGAAACCTCGGCGGCGATCGCCCGGCTGGCCCCCCGCTTCCTCGACCCGGAGGCGGTGGCGGTCGTCGAGGGCGACGCGACGACAGCCCAGGCCCTGCTCGCCGAGCGCTTCGACCACATCCTGTACACCGGCGGGGAGCGGGTCGCCCACGTCGTGATGGAGGCGGCGGCCAAGCAGCTGACCCCGGTGACCCTCGAGCTGGGCGGGAAGAGCCCGGCGATCGTCGACCAGGACGCCGCCCTCGGTGTCGTCGCCCGCCGGCTGGCCTACGGCAAGTTCATGAACGCCGGGCAGACCTGCGTCGCCCCCGACTACGTACTGGTCCACGCTGCCATGGAGAAGCCGCTGATCGAGCACCTGACCGGCGCGATCACCGAGTTCTATGGGGCCGACCCCAAGGCGAGCCGGGACTACGGGCGCATCGTCAGCGACCGGCACTTCCAGCGGCTGGCCGGCCTGCTCTCCGCCGGCGGCTTCGGCGGGGTCGCCGCCGGGGGGCTGGACCGCGCCGACGCCGCCGAGCGCTACCTGCCCCCGACCGTCCTCACCGGGGTCTCGCCGGACGCCGCCGTGATGGGCGAGGAGATCTTCGGCCCGATCCTGCCGGTGCTGGCGGTCAAGGATCTCGACGAGGCGATCGCCTTCGTCAACGCCCGGCCAAAACCGCTGTCGCTGTACGTTTTCTCGGCCCATCCGTCCGCCGCCCATGCGGTCATCGAGCGGACCTCATCGGGCAGCGCCTGCATCAACACCTGCGTCGTCCAGCTGGCGGTACCGGACCTGCCGTTCGGCGGCGTCGGGGCGAGCGGCACCGGCGCCTACCACGGCCGCCGGGGCTTCGAGACCTTCAGCCACCGCAAGGCGGTGCTCGCCAAACCCGCCCTCCCCGAGCCACCACTGCAGTACCCGCCGTACACGGCGCTGCGCCAGCGGCTCTTGCGGAAGATCTACTGAGCCCCCGCCTCGGGCGGTGGGCAGGGGCCGCCGCGGTGCTCGGCGTCTCCGTGTGGGCCAGCGGCTGGCAGCGCTACACCTGGGGGGCACGGATCGGCGTCGTTGCCTGCGCGTTGGGGGTGCTGACCGCCGGGGTGGCTTCCCTGCCCGGTGACCGGGAACCTGCAGCGGGGCTGCGCCGGGGCGACCTGGCCTGGCTGGCCGTGATCGCCGTCGCCGCCGCCTGGGACGTGCTCGCGCTGCTCACCCCGCCCGGACGGCACCACCTGACGCTGAGCGCCACCGAGCTGGCGGACCGGCCGCTTCATGCCGTGCTCTTCGCCCTGTGGCTGGCGGTCGGCACGACCCTGGCGGCCACGCCGCTCCGCCCGCGGCGGCGCGACCGGTGACCCCGCTGGCAATCCTGGTCGGCTCCAGTGAGGCGGTGGGCCTGACCTTCTGGCTGGTGGTGACCGCAGCGTTCCTCGGCCTGGAGGTCGCCGCCCGGCTCACCCGGCTCCCGGTGCCCTCGCTGAGCGACCTGGTCGGCCGCTACCTCCCGGGCCCGCTGCTGCGGACCGCGGGGGTCGCCGTGTGGCTCTACGCCGGCTGGCACCTGTTCTCGCATTGAGATTCGTTCTCTGTAACCTGGCGGCTCTATTTGATCCCTCACGTTACAAAGAACACGTTGCCGTGCTCGACGCGGCGCTAGTAGGTCTCCCCCTGGAGGCCGGCGACGTACCGGTGGAACGCCAGGTGGTCGCTCACGAACTCCCGGGTCTCCCCGCCGGCCCCGTTGCGCACCACCACACGGTCCGCCGGGCCGTCGGGGCCCTCGTAGTCCTCGTCGATTGTCGCCACCTCCCAGCCGGCCTCGATGAGGCCGCGCAACTGCTCCAGGATCGGGTCGTCGCCCCAGCCAGCCATACCCTTCTCGCCCTCCTCCCCTACCCGCGCCTCAACCGGCCCCGTTCAAGGCCCGGCGGATATCCCGGGCCAGCCCGACCGCTCCCTCCGGTTTGCCGGCGAGCACCTGGCGCATGATGGCGCTGCCGACGATCACCCCGTCGGCAATGCGCGTCCCGGCCAGGGCCTGCTCGCCATTGGAGATCCCGATGCCCAGCAGGATCGGGAGCCGGGTGTGCGGCCGGATCCGCACGACCACCCCCAGCGCGGTGCTGCCCAGCGAGCGCTGCTCCCCGGTGACCCCCATCCGGGACACGGCGTAGATGAAGCCGCCCGAGCCCCGGGCCAGCATCGCCGCCCGCTCCAGCGGCGTCGTCGGGGCGATCAGCTGCACCAGCGCCATCCCCCGCGGGGTCAACGCCGAGCGCAGCTCGCCGGACTCCTCGTAGGGCAGGTCGGGCACGATCATGCCGATGACACCGGCCTGGCGCATCTCCTCCACGAAGTCCTCGCTGCCCCGCCGGTGCACCGGGTTGTAGTAGGTCATGGCGACCAGCGGGACCTTGGAGTAGCGGCGGGCGTCGCGGATCAGGTCCAGGCAGCGGTCGATCGAGATGCCACCGGCCAGCGCCCGGGTGGAAGCCGCCTGGATCACCGGCCCGTCCATGATCGGGTCGGAGAACGGCACCCCGATCTCGATGGCATCGGACTGCTCCGACATCTCGGCGACCAGGTCGACGAACCGCTGCGGCGAGGGCAGACCGGCGGTCAGGTAGGGCACGAACAGCTTCCGGACGGCGCGGGCCTCGGTCAGCCAGGACTCGAGCTCCGTGGCCGGGGCGGCGGGGGGGCGGGGGGCCACGCTGAGGCTAACCGCTCACAGCTTGAGGACCCGCGCCAGGACCTCGACGTCCTTGTCGCCCCGTCCCGACAGGTTGACCAGCAGGTTGTGGCCGCGCCCCATCTCCTTGGCCAGGTCAGCGGCGCGGGCCAGCGCGTGAGCCGACTCCAGCGCGGCGATGATCCCTTCGGTCCGGGCCAGCAGCCGCACCGCCTCGATCGCTTCGGCGTCGGCGGCGGACAGGTAGCGCACCCGTCCCGAGTCCTTCAGCCAGGAGTGCTCCGGCCCGACGCCCGGGTAGTCGAGCCCGGCCGAGACCGAGTGCGCCTCCTGGACCTGCCCCGAGTCGTCCTGCAGCACGTAGGAGCGGGCCCCGTGAAGCACGCCGGGGTCGCCCCGGGACAGGGTCGCCGCGTGGCGGGACGTATTGAGGCCCTCGCCGGCGGCCTCGACCCCGTACAGCCGCACCTCATCGTCGAGGAACGCCCGGAAGATCCCGATGGCGTTCGAGCCCCCGCCGACACAGGCGATCACCGCGTCGGGAAGGGCGCCGGTCGCCCGCAGGAACTGGCCCTTGGCCTCGTCGCCGATCACCCGCTGGAAGTCGCCGACCAGCGCCGGGAACGGGTGCGGCCCGACGACTGACCCGATGACGTAGTGGGTGCCCTCGACGTTCTCGACCCAGTCCCGGAAGGCCTCATTGATCGCGTCCTTGAGCGTCCGCGAGCCGGCGGCCACCGGCCGCACCTCCGCCCCGAGCAGCCTCATCCGGGCGACGTTCAACGCCTGCCTGCGGGTGTCCTCCTCGCCCATGTAGACGACCGCCGGGATGCCGAACCAGGCGGCCGCGGTGGCCGTGGCGACGCCGTGCT
>DAIQBQ010000044.1:0-13489 GCA_036781065.1 Actinomycetota bacterium | reverse complement strand
CCCGGCGGGCGACCGCGGCCAGGTCGGCCCGGTAGGCAGTTTCCGACGCCACCGAAAGTCCGCGCCGGGTCCGGGTCCGCTTGTAGCGGATCCACTCGTCGGCCAGCACCGGGAGCGGCTTTTCCATCGTGGCTGAACCTTAGTGCCCGGGCCGACCGGCACCACGGATTGCGCTGGGGGCGGTTTCAGGGCGGACCGGGGCGGGGTAGGGGCAAATGAGGAAACACTTCAGGGAAAGGACCGGCGATGATCACCAAACCCGACGACGCCGTAACGGTGCAGCACGCGGCACGCGCGCTGGGCATCAGCGAGCGCGAGGTGCGCGTCCGCCTGCACGACCACACCCTGCTGCCACACCGCGAGCAGCCAGCCCCCGGCCAGTCCGGGGTGAGCCCGGTCTGGATCGACCTGGCGAGCATGGAAGAGGCGATCCGCGAAAACCGTGAGCAGCCCAAACTACCTGACTCTTCGACCTAGTCAGTGGGTCCCGCCGGGTTCTGGCGCGAAGTGGCGTGAATGAGCGATAATTCGCCAATTCCGATCGAAACGTAAGGTGAATTCCTGGCATGACCTCTGCATCCCGAGCGCCTGCGCCCGCTCGCCGGCCCCGCTACCGGCCTCCGAGCAAACGGGACAGCAAGCAGCTTTCTGCCCGAGCAGAGCTGACCCGCGAGTCGATCCTGGAGGCTGCGGCCGAGGCCTTCGACCGGCGCGGCTACCTCGGCGCGAACCTCAATGACACCGTCGGTGAGCTCGGGCTGACCAAGGGCGCCTTGTACTACTTCTTCCCGAGCAAGAAGGATCTCGTGCTCGAGATCGTCGAGCGCCACCGGGCGGGATGGGACCCGCTGACCGCCGAGGTGGTCGGCGAGCACGACAACCTGCTCGACGCGCTCATCGACGTCAGCTACCGGGTCGCCGAGGCCTTCCGGACCGACGTCTTCGCCCGGGCAGCCACCCGGCTGAGCGCCGAGCAGAACTTGGTGGACACCGACCTGCCGGAACCGATGGTCGACTGGACCGAGGTCCTGACCCGGCTCCTGGAGAAGGCGTCCCAGCGGGGGGAGGTCCGCCCCGGCGTCGATCCCGCCGCGACAGCCGAGATGGTGGTGTCCTTCCTCTACGGTGCGCAGGCGGTGTCGGACCGGCTGACTGGGAGGGAGGACCTGGCCGGACGGGTCGGGGCGTTCTGGGAGGCGGTCGAGCCCTCGCTCCGGCCGCACTAACCGGGGTTCCCCCCGAGCGCCCGGCGCGCTACCCTCACGGCATGGAACGCTCGGCCGTCTTCGTCGATGTTGGCTACCTGCTCGGAGCGGCCGGGGCCACCCTGCTCCGGACCAGCTACCGGGGCTACATCCGCTGCGATTTCCCGGCCCTCGTCGGCTCGCTGACCGAGCGGGTGGTCGAACACTCGGGGATGCCCGTGCTCCGGGTTTACTGGTACGACGCCTCGTACAACGCGGTGCCCACCCACGAGCAGCGCGGGGTGGCGACGATCCCTGGGGTCAAGTTGCGGCTCGGCCGCATGGTCGGCGGCCGGCAGAAGGGCGTCGACTCGCTGATCGTCCGGGACCTGATGACCCTCGCCCGGGAACGAGCCATGGCGACGGCGTACCTGCTGTGCGGGGACGAGGACGTCCGGGAGGGCGTCGTCGCCGCCCAGGACATGGGGACGCGGGTTGTGCTGCTCGGGATCCCCGCCGCCAACCGGGCGTTCACGCTGGTGGCCGAGGCGGACGAGGTGATGGAGTTCCCGGAGGAGTTCTGGCGGCCCCACTTCACCCGGCTGACGCCGGACCAACTCGAGGAGGAGCTGCCGGCCGTGCTCGCCGGGCTGCCGGCGGAAGCCGCCCCGGCCGCCGACGGCGCCAACAACAACGGCTCGGGGATGCCCGCCGACGCCTACGAGGCGGCCGCCCGCGACGCCGGGACCGGGTTCGCTCGGGAGTGGGGGAGGCTGTCGGCGATCGATGAGCTGCGCCGGGTCGTCGCAGAGCCGGGCTGGCGGGTGCCGGCGGCGGTCGACCGCCAGCTCCTCGTCATGGCCGACCGCGAGCTGGGCTTCCTGCGCCAGCACCCCGAGCTGCGTGCCCCGCTGCGGCAGGGGTTCAAGGCCGAGCTGACCAAGGTGCTGGCCGAGCGGGAGGCCGAGAACGGGTCGCCGGCGCGGGCCGGACCCGTGCCGCAAGCTCCGGACCCGGGAGAGGCCGGCGAGGCCGAGGTGGGTTCCCCGTAGCGCTGAGGGCATCCGCTGGCCGGGCGGTGAAAGAATCGCCCGGTGCGGATCACGGGCTGGCTGTCGTTGGCGCTGTCGCTGCTGGGCCTGGCGGTCCTGGCAGCGTGCAACTCCGTCCCGGCCAACCTGCCAGCGGCGTCCGGGGTGCTCCAGAGTGCCGCCCAGGCGATGGGCAGCGTCTCCAGCACGGCATTCTCGCTGCAGCTCAGCGGCGACCTGTCGTCGCAGTTCGTCAGCACGGTGTCCGGAAGCATCTCGGCGGACGGCCAGGCCGACGGCAGCGTGACGATCGGCGGGCAGGCCTATCCGTTCCGGCTGATCGCAGGCACCTTCTACCTGCAGAACCCGAACAGTTCCTGGGTGACCTCACCGCCCCCGTTCGATCCCACCCAGCTGCTCGACCCGACGAACGGGCTCGCCTCCCTGCTGACCGGGGCGACCGGGGCCAAGACGGTCAACCAGGTTGGCGTCGGGGGCGAGACCGCCGACGAGATCACCGCCCGGGTGCCGACCGCGTTGATCAACCAGCTCACCAACCTGGCCGACGGGCAGTCGTCGCTGGCGGCGACGCTGTGGATCGGGGCGACCGACTACCGGCTGCTGCAGTTCCAGGTGACCTTCCGCGGGCCCAACGCCCAGGGCGACACCGTCGCCAAGGCGACGCTCAAGGACTTCAACGTCCCGCTGCACGTGGTGGCGCCGAAGACCTGAGCGCGCTTGTGCAGCTGGGTATGATCGCCGGGCCATGCGCAGTGAAATGAACGGGGTCGGCATCGAGTTCGACGTGTTCGGGACCGGCACGCCGGTCCTGCTGCTGCACGGGTTCCCCGACTCGGCCCGGCTGTGGCGCAACCAGGTGCCGGCGCTGGTCGACGCCGGTTTCCAGGCGATCGTTCCGGACCTCCGCGGGTACGGCCGCTCGGACAAGCCAACCGAGGTGGGCGAGTACGCGCTGCCGACGATGGCGCAGGATGTGTTCGGCATCCTCTCCACCTTGGGGCTGAGGCGGGCGCACCTCGTCGGTCACGACTGGGGAGCTGCCCTCGCCTGGGTGTTCGCCACCTTTGCGCCGGAATACGTCGACCATTTGGCCGTGCTCTCGGTCGGCCATCCTGGCTCCTTCGCCAGCGTGGGCATCCCGCAAATGCGGAAGTCCTGGTACATGTTTTTCTTCCAGTTCGAGGGTATCGCCGAGCAATGGCTGACCGCCAACGGTTGGGCCAACGCCCGGGCCCTGATGGACCACCCGGACCAGAACGCGGTGGTCGCCGAGCTGGAGGCCAGCAACGGGCTCACGCCGGCGCTCAACTGGTACCGGGCGAACGTCCCGCCCCGGGCGTGGATCGATGCCCTTCCGGCCCTGCCGCCGGTACAGGCCCCGGCGATGGGGATCTGGAGCACCGGGGACGTCGCCCTGACCGAGGCTCAGATGACCGGCACCGAGGCGTTCATCTCCGGCCCATGGCGGTACGAGCGGCTGGAGGGGCCCGGGCACTGGATGCAGCTGGAGGCGCCCGACGAGGTCAACCGGCTGCTGCTGGACTTCCTCCCTACCCGTCGCTGACGTTCTAAAGCGATTGGCTCCGCTCAGCGCCAATTCTCTCGTGCGGGCGAGGTCGACCCCGCTGCCGAGCCGTTGCCCCGACCGTTGCCGAGGTCACCTGGGGGGGTGGGGAACCACCACGGTCGCTGCCTCCTCGGGGCTGACGGCCGGGTAGAGGAGCCGGATCAGCCCGAAGGCAACCACACCGCCGGTGACCTGGGCGGCCACGAACAGCGGCACCGACGAGGGGGCAATCCCCGCGAAGCTGTCGGAGAACATCCGCCCGATGGTGATGGCCGGGTTGGCAAAGCTGGTGGAGCTGGTGAACCAATAGGCGGCGCCGATGTAGGCGCCCACGGCGGCGGGGGCCATCCGCGCCCGGCCCGAGCGGGCGAGCGAGAAGATCACCAGCACCAAGCCGATGGTGGCGACGGCTTCGGCGAGGAAGTGCGGCCCGCTGGCCCTGTGGGTCGTGGCGATGCTGACCGCCGCCTGCCCGAACATGGTGTTGGCCAGCACGGCGCCGCTGATGCACCCGGCGATCTGGGCGGGCAGGTAGGCCGCTGCCTGGCGCCACGACAGACCCCCGAAGGCGGCGTCGACGAAGGAGACGACGGGATTGAGGTGCGCCCCGGAGACCGGCCCGACCATCAAGATGATGGCGTACAGGCCGGCCCCGGTGGCGGCGGCGTTCTCCAGCAACTCCAAGCCGGCCTGGCCCGCCGACAGGCGCTGTGCGGCGATCCCCGAGCCGATGACCAGAGCCGCCAGGAACGCCGAGCCGACGAACTCGGCCGCCAGCATCCGCCCCAGCGGGGAACCCAGGGCTTCGGCGGCGGGCGACCGGTCGGCCGCAGACTGACTCATGCTCCTCCTCGCATTGATCAGGATCAATACGTGGGAGGTTGCCACGGGCATCGAGCAATGTCAATATGAGGCCATGACACGGGAGCTACCGCTCATCGGCGACCCAGGAGCCTCTGCGGAGGGCTGCTGCTCGATCCTGGCGGCGCCGCTCACCGAAGCCGACGCCGACGACCTTGCCGGTGGCTTCGCCGCGCTGGCCGATCCCATCCGCCTGCGCCTGTTCAGCTTGATCGCCGCCGAGGCCGAGGTCTGCGCCTGCGCGCTGGTCGGGCCGCTCGGGCGCTCGCAACCGACCATCAGCCATCATTTGAAGGTGCTCTACGAAGCCGGGCTGGTGGAACGGGAGAAGCGGGGCAGTTGGGTGTGGTACTGGGTGTCACCCGTCCGGATTGCCTCGCTGCGGGCAGCACTGGCGGAGGCGAAGGCGCCGGCCATCGGCGGCCACTAACCTATTTCTGGAAAGAGTCCATTCCGGAGGTAGACTCCCGGCCTGACTTCCGGAAACAGGGCCGGCAGGCCAGGTTGGCGGCACAAACCACTTCCGGAATCAGCAGACCAGGCGCCGAGCCCGCGCTGGCAACCTCCCGCGACGCCACCCCAAGAAGGAGGCAGAGTCGGCCTTGCGCTATGCCGAGGCGGCGGGCTGGGTGGTGACGGTCCAGCTGGCCGGGCACCACTGGGGCGTTGCCCGGTGTGGGCAAGGGTGTGTGCGCTGGGTGTTCTCTACGCCGAAGAACCCCGGCAACCATGGCAAGCGGATCCGGGAAGCCGTGAACGGGTGCAAACACCGGAGGGGGTGAGGGCAATGGAGACCTTTGCATTCACGTTGGTGCTCCTGGAGGGCCTCGACGACGCCAAAGTGGACGCCCTGTTCGAGGCCGGCTGTGACGACGCTTCGTTCGGGTGCGTCGACGGGGTGTGCTTCGGTGACTTCGACCGGGAGGCCGAGACGCTGGAGGATGCGATCGCCTCGGCCATGGCCGCGGTGGAATCGGTACCCGGCCTAACCGTGGTCCGGGTCGAGCCCGACGACCTGGTGACCATGAGCGAGATCGCCCAGCGCCTTGGCAGGACTCGTGAGAGCGTGCGCCTGCTCATCGCTGGCGAGCGGGGCCCGGGGATGTTCCCCCCGCCGGTCTCCCATCTCCGCACGCACAACCGGCTGTGGCGATGGAACGAGGTGGCCGGGTGGGCCCGGGACGCTGGGATTGCCGGGCCGGGGGTCTCCGTGGAAGGCGCATCGCTTATCGCCGCGGTGAATGCAGCGCTCCAGATGCGCACCGTGGCATCGCCGGCGGCGAAGGCAGCCCGGGCAATGGTCGGTTCCCTCCGCGGGTAGGGGCATGAGGTGGGAGGCGGCGCGGCTCGCGACGCACCGGATTGGTTCGCCAGGGATGTGGCGTTCGCCTCCCTCTTGGTGGCCGTTGCCTCGCTTGTGCTGGCCGCGGTCCGAGACTTCATCTTCGATCGTGCCCGGATGAAGGTCGTCGCCCAGTGCATGACCGCGGCCGGGGCGGGCTACCAACGAGATGTGACCATACATTGTGGAGTTTTTTCGCCGAAAAGCCGGAAAAAACTCCACAATTTCCCGCCTGAATTTAACGCGGCGGGCCCCTAGTCGTTGAACAGCGAGACGTGGCCCACCCAGGCCTTCGGCTTGGCCGGCTCCTCCCCCCCGGCGGCTTCGCCCGGGGGCTCCGCTCCGGGGGCGGGGACGGGACCGCTGGGGACGAAGGTGACCTTGACCTGGCTGTCGTCCCATTTGCCCGCGGCCTTGAGCCGGCTGACCTGCCTGGTCACGTCGAACCGGTGGCTGCCGACGCGACGCCGGGCGCCGGGCTCGTGGGCGTGGCCGAAGAAGGTGATGTTGCCGACGTAGTACGGGCTCCGGTAGTCGGGTTCCTCGCCCTCTGGGAGGTTCAGGAAGACCTTGTACGGGCCCTTCGGTGGTTCGTCGAACTGGATGTCATCTATGCGCAGCCCGACCCGCTTGCCAGCCGAAGGGTCGGCGGTCGCCTGGGTCATGTAGGCCCGGGCCTCATCCTGCAGCGGGACGGCGACGTCGGAGCGGCCGCCAGTAAGTTCGTAGGAGCGCTCGGGAGCCGCAGCCAGCGTCTGGCGGGATTCTCGTTCGTTCATGGGGCGGCTCCCACCCGCCGGCGAGTCACCACGGTCCTGAGGGCCGGCCGGGGGGTCATTGTAGGAGACATTCCCGCCGTAGGTCTGAGTGAACTGCCGGAACGTGATGGTGAAGGTCTTGCCCGAGGTGTCGACGAACGGGTACGGGTGGTCGAGCCAGCCAGCGTCGGTCGGGTCTGCGTTCGACTTCAGCCAGCCCTGCCACAGCCGGTCGATGTTGGAGTGGTGGCACCAGAAGATCGGGTCCTGAGCGGCGGTGTCCGGGTCGGCCATCCAGCCGCCGACGTCGGTGTGGACGGCATTGTGCGGGGTCAACTCCAGCTGGCCGTACTCGGTGTCGAAATGGGAGTCACCCGAGGGCGGGCCGCCGCCGAACCCGTTGTCGATCGCCCGGTAAAACTCGGTGACCGCGTACGCCTGGGTGTAGTCGACGTCGCCCTGAGGCAGGACGGACGACCCGTTGTTGATGCCCGGGTCCCGGTTCGGGACGTAGAGCGGCGCGGCCCCCGTCGGCGGTGCCTGGAACGGGGGCGGCAGCGCCGCCCACTGCGGGTACTGGTCGCTGTAGTTCCAGTAGGGCAGGCCGAACGTGGCGTCGCCCGAGGCCGCCTGGATCATGTTCTCGAAGAAGTAGATGTACATGCGGTGCCAGGACAGGAAGAACCAGCACCCGTGCTGGCAGCCGTTCCAGAGCTGCTTCTCGGTCGGGGTCGATGGTCGCTTGGTGCTGCCGTGCATCGCCGCCCAGAACGTCCAGCTGGTGGGGTCGTCGCCCTTGCGGGCCTTCATCGCCGTGATGCCCTTGGCATAGCTGGCCAGCTCCGGGCCGCTCGGGTCCAGGCTGTAGACATTGCGGCGCACTCTCGGTTGATCGCCCATTGCACCCTCCTTCCGATGTGCACGATTCCACCCGATCCCGGGCGCCACTGCAAGCGTTTGAGGCTTCGAAGCGGCGGCCGCCCCCTATCATCGAAGCTGTGCGCCGAGGTTCTTCGACGGTCCTGTCCCTCATCGGCGAGGTGCACCGTGAGGTGCTGGCTCCCCTCAACGCGGCACCGAACGTGAGTGTCGTCCGCCCGAGGGGGGAGGAGCCCGATGCCGTCGAGCGGGCCTTCGCCGAGGCCGCCGGGCGTGCCGCGCCGTTCGTGGTCGTGTCCGGAGACCTCCTGCACGACGTGGCGGTGGAGTGGCGCAACCGGTGGGACGTTCGATCCGGGCGGGACGATTTCGAGGTCAAGGCAGGCGAGGCCCTCGGACGGTGGCGGTCGGGCCGGCTTGAGCTGCCCGACTACTACCTGGTGGCGCTGGACGAGCACCCGGTGGCGCCCGGCGAGCCCGCCCGGCCGGGAGCCACCCATCCCCACGACCTGTACCTCGCCGTGTTCCGCACCGAACGCCCCCAACCGGGTACTCCCGCTCGGGGCCGGGGCCGGCCTCGCCGACCGGATTCTGGCGACCCTGGCGGCACTGCCGCAGGGTCCCTGGTGGCCCGGGCTCGGACCGGCTTATCCAGGCCGCGCGGTCCTTCTACCCGGCAACGATCACGGCGTAGGGGCAGCCATGCCAACCAGTGACGCCGGCTACCTGGAGCACCTCACCGCCACCGACCTGCGGACGCTGGCCGAGCTGGAGCTCCCCGGCGCCGAGTCGTTCCCACTGGACAACAGCCGGGTGGACCAGCTGCTGGCACACCCGGCAGTTTTCGAGCGGCTTTTCGGTGCGGCGGGGTCGGGCGAGGTCTTCGCTGCCGCCTCGCCGTTCCTGGTATTCGCCGTGCTGGTCCACCGGGTGGTGGCCGAGTTGGAACGGAGTACCTTCGTCGTCGAGCGGGCGGGGGAGCGCTCCCGGCTTCCGGTCTTCGACGTCGGGCCCCTGCGCTCCTTCGTCGCCGATCCGGTTCGCCGGCTTTTCCTCGTCGAGCTGCTCGCCTCCTACACCAAGGTCCACAGCGGGGTGGTGTGGGTCCAGTCGGACAAGGGCTGGAGGCGGCAGCGGTTCAGCGAGCTTGATCCGATCCACTTCGCCATGTTGCTCGACAGCGTCCCGGCGGCGGAGCGTCCGGGCATCTTCCGCCGGCTCGGCGACATCGCCTTGTTCCTGTGCGGGGTATTCCCGGACCAGGCCCAGCGGCTGCTTGCCGGGCCGGTGGCCCTCCGCCGGCTGCAGCAGCTTTCGGTGGGCCTGGCGCCGCCCGGCTCGGCTGCCGCGGGCAGGTCGCCCACCGAGCTGCTTGAGGCGCTGGGGCAGCGGTGGTACCAGCTGGCGTACCGGCTGGCACCCGTTGCGCAACGTCCGGCGATCCAGGTGGTCGCCGACGTGGGGGAGCGGTTCGGCGACGCCCGCCGGGTGCTCAACTTCATGACTGACCGCTACCTGTTCCCGTACCGGGACCTGTGGTTATCGAAGGCCGAACATTAGCTCCCTTCAATGTCGCAGCGTTCGGTCTCCTGCCTACAATCCAGACTGCCGTAGCGGGTGCGCCGCTACACCGAAATCAGGAGGGACCATGCGGCATCCGGGCGTGGCGGCGTTGGCGGGAGTCCTTCTGCCTGTGTTGCTGGCAGCGTGCTCGAGCACACCGAAGAATGCCGCATCGACGCCCGGTGCCGGCGCGGGGGCGTCCCCGTCGGCCCCCGCCGCATCGCCGGCGGCTTCTTCTTATCCCTCGCCTTATCCCTCGCCGTCGGCGTCCGCATCGCTGGCGGGGGCAGCGCAGAACCTGATCGTCACCGACGCCCTGCGCGCTCAGTTGCTGGCCGCCGGGGCAGCGCTGCACGGTCTGCCCACGTCGGATTACACGGGGCTGGTGGCCGGCCAGACGTATTACGCTTTCGATCCGGCCACCGGGACCTACTGGGCCGGGGCAGCCCTGAGCCCAAGCGCGAGCTCCTACCAGGCCCAGGTGTCCGCCCAGGACGACGGGAGCTACCTGCTGTTCGAGAAGCAATCCGGTGGGACCTGGACCGCGAAGTCCGACGGCCTGACCGGCATCCCGGGCAGCACCTGCCCCCTCCCGGTGCCAGCCGCGGTCCTGGCGCTATGGCACTGGACCTCGGGCACGTGCCGTCCGGCCGGGTAGGAATCCGGCCCAAGGAGCCTTGTCACGGGTTGCCCTTGCAACATTTACGAATATCAACATTGATCTACGTAACCGCTCGTCGACCACTGTCCTGATTTCCGGCGGAATGCGCCTGGAATCAGGACAGCGACTTAGCCGCGGGCGGGGAACGCCCCTGCTGGTCCCTCCCAGCGCGGGCAAATCTCAACACAAGCCCGTAGGGTCTATCCGAAATAATGTACCTTATTACGGACAACACCTCATGACCCGGCGAGAAGCGGGGTCACTCGCCGCGCGGGATGTGGTGGTGGCACCATTGCAGAACTGACGTGTCAGCACCATAGCGCCGGCGACGCCCGCCGATTAGAACATCCAATGACGACGAAAGGGAGGTCATGGGATGGGACTGACGGGACGTGACCGGGAGATTGTCGAAACCTTGGTGGCCACCAAGGCGGTCGACTTCGAGGCCATCGGCCGGGCGATTGCCAAGTACGGGCCGACGATGGCACTGGAGATCGACTACGAGGAAGGGTTCTGCGGCACAATGCGGCACTACGTGTGGACCTACCTGCGGCCTCCGGTTGTGAGCGAGTCGCCCGAGGTCGTAGGCGAGGTGGTCGTCTCCGAGTTGGAGCAGTAACGGGCGGCTGAGTTACCGACCTCGCTGAAGCGGGATGACCCGTTCGGATGCGGTGGCGCTGCACCGCCCCGGCCCGCCGGCGCGGGACGCCATCGCCTGGGGCGAAGCCGACTTGATCCAACGGCTCTGCCGAGCGCTCGACATCGCCCGGCGCACCGTGGAGACGTTGGCGGCGGACGGGTATACCGACCGCGACCACCCCGAGCATTCGATCCGCGGCGAGAAGGTCGTGGTGGAGGCCGCCATGCTCCTGGTTCCAAGCCAGGCGGTGTGCCCGGTCAGCGCCGAGGTGAGCGAGCGCCTGAATGCCCTGGCCGAGAGCCTGCTGCCCTACGCTCGGGGGGAGCGGGTCCGGGCTCGGGTGTGCCTGGAGCCAGCGCTGGCGCTCGACCACGCTGCCGCCCACCTGTGCCTGTCCGCCATCGGCTGGCCGGACGGCGACCTTGATCGACTATTGCAGGAAAGCCTTCGGGCGGAGGCCGCCGGAAGCCGGGAGCGGCCGCCGCACCGGGAGCTGGAGCAGGAGTGGCTGCGGCGGCTGGCGGGCTCCACGGTCGCCGACCTGCCGGAGGATCCCGGGCTCGCCCGTCGGACGGCCCTCGCCCGGGACATCGACCTGCTGCCGCCGAACACGGACGACGTGTACGCGTTCACGCATGCCCTCATGTACCTGAGCGACCTGGGCCACCGCCGTCCGCGCCTGCCGCGGGCAGCAACCGAGATCAAAGCGCGGGCGGCGGCCCTACTGGCGGACAGCCTCGACATCGGCGACTACGACCTGGCCGGGGAGATCCTGCTCACCTGGCCGTTCCTCGGCGGGCGCTGGAACGCCGGAGCCGCGCTCGGATTCGCGGTCATCGCCGCCGTCGAGGACGGCGCACGGGTCCTGCCGGGGCCAGGTATCTCGATCGAACGGCTGCAGCAGCTCGAGGGTCCGGAGCGCCGCCGCTATGCGCTGGCTTCCGCTTACCACACCGCGTTCGTGATGGGGCTGCTCTCGGCGGCCGCGCTGCGTCCAGGAGCGGCGCCGCCGGTGCTGGATTCGCTGCGCGCCGACCCGGCCGCCGCAGCAGCTGTTGAGGAGTTGCTGGCGGCACTGGGTCCGGACGACCCGGTGCCGTTCTGGCGACGCTTTCTTCTCGCTCAGCCTGAGACCACGCTCGCTGCAGCGGCCCCCCTGGTGCTCGACATCTGCCTGTGCCGGGCGGCGCGCCAACGTGACCTGGCGCTGTTGCGTGACGGCCTGCTGGCGGGCCAGCGCCATGGCCTGCTCGACGCGCCTGCTGCGCGGCAGGCTGCTCAGCTGTTGCGCCGGTGCAGTCTTCTCGGTCGCCAGCAGCTGGCCGTACCTGCCTCATCATGAGCCGCCCCTGATCCATTGACCTCCACAGCGCAGTTGGGCGCTCGCAGTGCGGGCCGGAGTGGTGACGACGGTCGATCGGGTCTGGGCGGCAGGCGTCCGGCCGCGCGCTGCCAGGTCTTAAGCCCTCCTGCGCTGCCAGCGCAGCACAGCCAGGCCAGCGAGCACCATCCCTACGCCGAGCACGGCCAGCGGGACAACGGGCAGCTTGGTCCCGGTGACCGGCAGTGTGGGCGTCCTTGAGAATTGCGCGCCCAGCACGGTGGGCGACGGTGTGGGCGCAGGCTTGGCGCTGACCATCACCGATTCGCCGGTATCAGTGCATTTCGTCGCGAGCGGAGCGTTGTTGTGGTCGCCGCTGTAGGTGGCCACAGCCAGGTAGGTGCCCGTGGCCGTCGGGGTGAACGGGGCTGAGGTATAGCTACCAGCTCCGTTGACCGCCACCGGCGGAGAGGTGTACGCCGCCGGAGCGGCGCAGGTCGTGTCGCCGGGCGGGAAGAAGCTGAAGGTGATCGTCCCCGTCGGGGCGTTGCCGCCGGACAGGATGCCGGTGTCGGTGAGGCTGCCCCCCAGCGTGACCCCCGAAGAGGCATGGGTCGTCAGCGTCGGAGCGGCTTGGGCCACCGTGGTGTGGCTGGACCCGCAGCAGGAAGCGGTGTTGTTCTGCTGGGTATGCCAGCCGGACGCATCCGCAAGCTCGTAGGTCTGGACGCCGGGAGTCGCCGCGTCGGCGTCGACCGTGGGGACCTTGAGGACGTTAACTGTGAAGTCGATGATGCACGAGCCGCCGACCATCGTGGACGGGTTGGCGGCGGAAAGCGTGATCGCCGGTCCGTTGAATCTCACCTCGCCGGTGGCGGCGGAGTCTTGCGTGATGGCGTAGGTCTGCCCGGCGCAGTCTGAGCCGGCCCGTCCGGTACCGGTGGCTCCGACCTGGAAGACACCTGGGTCCGGGGCCGAGCAGGGCGGCACCGCCCCGGGGGGCAACGCCCCACACGACGGGGTCAGGGTGAGCGCGTTTGCCGGGATGAGCAGCGCCCCATCGGCGGGGTCGGAGAGATTGGTGAGGGCGACGTAGACCGAGACATTCGTTGCGCCCACCGATGTTGCCGTGGGGAAGTCAGGCCCGATCCCCAGCCGGGCGCCGTTGGTCTGGGCATTCGCCGGGACGGCAGCCAACGGTGACATGAGTAACGCCGCCAGCACCCCGGCAAGTTTTATAAATGCCCTGCCCGTTCGGTGTTGTCCTCGAGTGCCGTTGGCCATTTGGAGACCTCCAAAATTAGGCGTACCGGTCGATGAACTGTGATCGCCCGAACTTCGGTCAATAGATACCGGCAAACCGCAGTTTGTAAACCATTTGGGGCTATCTAGCGGATCAAGGTGTCACTTCTGGCTCTCGCGTGGTGAGTGGCTAGTGAGAAGGATGGGCGCTGCACACCCCGTACGGGCGAGGGGTGCGACTAAATCTGGGCGCAGCAAACCCAAGGGTAACCCCTTTCGGATCGGTAGCCAACGGCAGGAATTACAGTTTTTCCTTGTCTTAGCGCGGTGTGAGGGTACACCCGGTCCGGAGGTCGGTCAACAACCTCGGACGCGGCTCAGGCGAGATAGCTCGACAATAGGCCGCAGGCCTGAAGCGA
>DAIQBQ010000043.1:0-13520 GCA_036781065.1 Actinomycetota bacterium | reverse complement strand
CACAGCCCGACCCGCTGGCCTCGTCCGGGGAGCAGATCATCGGCCACATGAACGCCGACCACGCCGGCGCTCTGGTCGAGTTGTGCCATGCCTTCGCCGGCCGGAAGGACGTCGTGGCAGCATCGATGACTGCCGTTGACCGGTACGGATTCGAGCTGATCGCAAACCTGGGGCCGGAGCGGCGGGAGGCTCTGCGCATCGGCTTCCGGAGCCCGCAGGACGATGCCGAGTCAGTGCGGCGGGAACTGATCGCGATGCTCGCCGATGCCCGGGCCTGAGCCCCAAAAAGTTCTGTGCGTGAAAATGAACAATAATTGTCCCTGTTCGCGCACAGAACTCTAGCCCGCAGGTTCGTCGTCTGCTTCCGGTTCCAAAACGACGACCGGGATGACCCGGGAAGCTCTCGCCCCCTGCTCGGCAAAGGCTGGGATCGATCGCTTCTCCAGGTCCCAGTACCAATCCCGCTCCTCACCCGCGGCGACCCTGGCGGTGACCCCCATCGTCTCGGTGCCGACCTCGATGGCGGCGAACGGGCAGGCGAGCAGGTTGTAGTACCAGTCGGGATTCCGGGGCGCGCCGCCGCCAACGGCGAAGACCACGTAGTTGTTCCCGGCGACCTGGTAGACGAGCGGGTTCATCCGGTCCTCGCCGGTCCGGGCCCCCGTCGTGTGGAGGATCAGCAGGTTGACGCCCTCGAAGTTGCCACCAACCCGCCCGCCCTCCTGGCGGAAGTCCTCCATCAGCCGTTCATTCCAGGCGTTGAGGTCAGCCATCGCAGAGGCCATTCTCCCCCAGCAGGCTACGACGAAGTCATGCCGCCAGGAGGGGAGTGATGGGCACATGCACCACATAGATATATCGGAAATCGATATCGGAGTACGATATCAATCGTGGACCTGGTCCGGGGGTTTCAGCGAGGGGCGATGGCCCTCCATGTGCTGCATCACGCCGGGCCGGGAGGGGAGCGCGGCGGTGTCCACGGGGCCTGGCTGGCCGAGGAGCTCGCCCGGCACGGCTATCGGGTGAGCCCGGGCACGCTGTACCCGCTGCTGTCCCGTATGGAGTCGGCGGGACTGCTCAGCTCACGGAGCCAGGTGGTCGGCGGGCGCCGCCGCCGGTCCTACAAGGCCACCGCCAAGGGGCGCCGGGCGCTGGTGGCCTGCCGGGAAGCGCTCCAGGAGCTCTCCTCCGAGCTGATCGGCCCGGGGTGAGCCGCCCGCAGCCGCAGGATCGGGTACGCCTGCTGACGATCGCCCGGGAATGGGGCCGCATCGGGGTGACCGGCTTCGGTGGGCCGCCAGCACACATCGCTTTGTTGCGCCAGACCTGCGTGGTCCGCCGGGGGTGGATGACCCCCGCCGAGTTCGAGGACGGCATCGCCGCTACCAGCCTGCTCCCCGGGCCCGCCTCGACCCAGCTGGCCATCTTCTGTGCCTGGCGCCTGCGCGGCGCCGCAGGTGGTGTGGTTGGCGGGCTGTGCTTCATCCTGCCCGGATTCGTTGTGATCATTGGGCTTTCGGCCCTCTATCTCGCCCATCACCCCGCCCGGGCGGTGCTGGCGGCGGCAGCTGGGGCGGGGGCAGCGGTTCCGGCGGTTGCCCTGGCGGCAGCGACCTCGCTCATCCCGGCGAGCTGGCGCCGGGCGAGGGTTGGGTCGGGGGCCGGCTTGCAGCCCCAGGCTGGCCGGCGCCCTACTCCAGCACAGCTCCGGTGGGGTCTGTACGCCCTGACCGGCGGGGTGCTGGCGGCGCTGGCCGGCCCGGTGCTCGTACTCGGCCTGCTCGGCTGCGGGCTGGCCGAAGTCGCCGTCCGGGAATGGAGGAAGCCGGGGCGGCACAACGGTTTCATCGCCCTGCCGGCGCTCGGGGCGCTCGGGCCTGCCGCAGCTGCTGCCGGCGCGGGCGGCCTGGCTGCCCTCGCCTGGGTCACGTTCAAGGTTGGAGCCCTGTCCTATGGGGGCGGGTTCGTGATCATCCCGCTCATGCAGCACGATGTCGTGTCGACCTACCGCTGGACGACCGGCACGCAGTTCCTCGGGGCGGTGGCACTTGGCCAGGTTACCCCCGGGCCGGTCGTACTGACTGTTTCGGTCATCGGGTATGCGGCGGCCGGCCTTGCTGGCGCTCTGCTTGCTATGCTCATTGCGTTTATCCCGTCCTTCGGATTCGTGCTCGGAGGGGCTAGGCAGTTTGCGAGACTCAGGGGAAACCCAGAGGTTCACGCGTTCCTTATGGGAGCGGGTCCAGCGGCGATTGGGGCGATTGCTGGCTCCGCGATCCCGCTCGGGCTGGCGATCCGGCATGTGTGGCAGGTCGGAGTGCTGGCGCTGGCGGCCGGTTGGCTCCTCCCCGCGCGCCGCAGCGTCGTTGTCGCGCTGGTTGGAGCCGGGGTGTTGGGATGGATGGCCCTCGTTTGGGGGGCGCCAATTGGCAGATGAAATAGCGGGGAAAACTCGGGGCGCTGGGTGGCGACCTTGGGTTGCGAAAACTTGCGGTTCAAGCGCCAACGCGATAGAACTCACGGTGCCGACGAGCCCCGGTGGACGCTGCCCCGGCAACTGTCCGCGACCGTACGGACGAAATAGGCGGCGAATCAGACAATTATAAGCTTATCCACAGGTGTCAAGGGCGAGCTCATCGGGTATATTTCCGCCGGGATGCCAGAGACGTTTGCTTTGTTGCTGGTCGGGGTGTGCGGCCTCATCGGGCTCATTCCGGCGGGGGGCGACCCGGTCGTCGTGGCCGGCGAGGTGGGCGATTCCCTTGCAGCGACAAGCGTTTCCCCGGGCCCTGGCTGGGCCAGCCGGCGGGCCGGGCGCCAGGGCGGTGCCGGGGGGCCGGTTCTGATTGGCTGCGACGGGCATCCGTGGCGGCTGCCGGCCCCGGCAGCCGCGCCGGAACAACCGGCCGCCGCGTAGCCCTGAGCAGCTACAGGCACCGCGGCAGCCGGATCGCCCATCCCCAGGCGGTCGCCCGGCCTCGCTAACGAGTCCAAGCCCCGCCGGAGGCTCCCCACTCCGGAGGCACAAGTGTCCTGGTCGTATCGGAAAGAGAGCGCACTTCAGCAGCCAGCGGTCCCGTTAGAAGGGGGCGGGTGGCTCGCTCAGGCCCTCTCCTACCTGGCCAATCTACCGCTGCTGGGGACGATCCTCGCTGTGCTGATCCTGCTCGTCGTTGGGGGCCTGATCCTGGCGGCCATCATCTTTTTCGTGCTGCTGGGGCCGATCGCCATCCCCAAGGAGCTGACCTCGGCGCTGTCTGCCTCGAGCCACATCTATGACGCCAACGGCAACCAGATCGCCGACTGGCACCAAGCAATTAATCGGGATCCTGTGGCTCTTAGCCAGATATCCCCGAATCTACAGAAGGCGGTCGTAGCCGAGGAGGACGCCCGATTTTACTCCGACCCCGGGATCGACCTGCGGTCGATCATCCGGGCCGCGATCAGCGATCTGGAGGCCGGGAAGATCCTCGAAGGAGGGTCGACGCTCACCCAGCAGTACGTCAAGGACGCCTACGTGGGCAACAAACCGACGCTGAGCAGGAAGATCCTGGAAGCCCGGGTCGCCATCGAGTTGACCAAGAAACTGACCAAAAATCAGATCATGGATGCATACCTCAATACAGCCTACTTCGGTGATGGTGCCTACGGTGCCGAGGCGGCTGCTGAGACGTATTTTGGCGAGCACGCCGCCCAGCTGACTGTCTCGCAGTCGGCCCTCCTCGCCGGGATCATCCACTCGCCCGACGTCGACTCGCCGATCGCCAACCCCTCCGGCGCCAGCGCCGACCGCCTGCGCGTGATCGGGCGGATGCAGGCGCTGGGCTACCTGACCCCGGACCAGGCCAATCAGGCCCGGGGCGACGTCCCGGCGATCGCCGCCACCCCGACCGCCGCAAACCCGACCAACGCCTGGTTCCTCGACGCCCTGCGGACCTCGCTGCTGGCCCAGTACGGGCCGGCCAAGGTCTACGGTGGGGGGCTGCAGGTGCACACCACGCTGAACCCGGAGATGCAGGCTGCCGCCCAGGCTTCGATCGACGCCGCCCTGCCGAACCCGGCGGACCCGTCGTCGGCCCTGGTGTCGGTCGACCCGGCCACGGGCTACGTCGAGTCGATCATCGGCGGCAAGAACTATGCCAACTCCCAGTTCAATGTCGCCACGATGGGCCGGCGCCAGCCGGGCTCGGCGTTCAAGCCCTTCGTCCTCGCCGCCGCGCTGGAGCAGGGGATCTCCCCGAGCGCGGTCTACAACGGTCCCTCGACGATCTGCCTCAAGGGGTGGCAGGGCGGCTGCGTGCGCAATTTCGGCGGCGAATACTTCGGCTCAATCAGCTTGCTCAACGCCACAGTGAACTCGGTTAACACTGTCTATGCACAGCTGATGCTCCAGGTCGGGCCGCAGAACGTCGTGGACATCGCTCACAAGATGGGCATTCCGGCTCCGGCGGACGTCGTGCCGCCCCAGGTCGACTGCCGGCCGATTGGGAGCCCGGTGTGCGAGACCTACCTGCCGGCGATCCCCTCGATCGCCCTGGGCAGTGCCGGGGTGACCCCGCTGGAGATGGCTTCGGCCTACGCCACCCTCGCCGACGACGGCGTCTACCATGCCCCGACGATGGTCTCGTCGGTGACCGACGCCTCCGGCGCCACCCTGGCTGGGGGACCGGCCCCAGGGGTGCAGGCGCTACCGGCGAGCATCGCCGAGGAGGAGACCTCGATCCTGACCCAGGTCATCGTCCGGGGCACCGGCACAGCGGCCAATATCGGGCAGCCGGCAGCGGGCAAGACCGGCACCGCCCAGAACTACGACAACGCCTGGTTTGTGGGCTACACCCCGTCGCTGGCGACCTCGGTGTGGGTCGGCGACCTCACCTCCAACCAGCCGCTGCTCAACATCGAGGGCGTGCCCCAGGTGGAGGGCGGGACGATCCCGGCCAAGATCTGGGCCAACTATATGGAGGTGGCGCTCGACACGACACCGCCAACACTGGCGATCACCACCGGACCGATATCAGGTACGATCACCAACAAACGCACCCCGGCCTACTCGGGCACCGCCGCCGACCAGACCGGCAACGTCGCCTCGGTCGAAGCCAGCCTCGACGGCGGGCCGTTCTCGACGACCGGAATGACCTGTAAGGGCTGTCCGGGCCGTAACGTGAGCTGGGCCTACTCGCCGCCGACCCCGCTGCCTGACGGGACCCATACCGTCGCCATCCGTTCGGTCGACATCGCCGGCCACGACTCGCCGGTCGCCACGTTGTCGATCACCGTCGACACCGTCCCGCCGAAGGGCACCCAGTTGGGCGCAGCCGGTGGGAACACCACCCTGAACGTCAGCTTCTCCAAGCCGCTGCTGTGCTCGACGGTCCAGCCGGGGGACTTCAATGTCCAGTTCGGGTACCGGTACGGCCAGGTCACCGGTGCGACCTGCCAGGGGGTCACCACCACCAGCGTTGCCCTCACCCTGGGCACCGCCCCCCGCGGGGGCGACCAGGTGACGCTGTCGATGCCGAACCGCTACACCAGCGGGGCGACCGACCAGGCAGGCAACCCGCTGGGCGGGTCTCCCGACGTGACCGCGGTCGCCAGCAACGTCGCCCCGTCGCTCAGCGTGACCGGCGGGATGGCGTCGGGAGCGCTCACCGACAACCCGCTGCCGGTCTACAAGGGCAGCGCGGCCGACTCCGACGGCAACGTCTCGGCCGTCCAGGCGAGCATCGACGGCGGAGCGTTCTCGACCGCCGGGATGTCCTGCGGCTCCTGCGTCGGGGGCGGGTTCGCGGCCCTGGCCGACCCGGTCAACTGGAGCTGGCAGCCGCCGACCCGGCTTGCCGACGGGAGTCACAGCATTTCGTTCAAGTCGGTCGACAACGCCGGCGCTGCCTCACCGCTGGGCTCGGTGACCGTGACCGTCGACACCGTGCCGCCGAAGGTCACCGGGGTCACCGCCACCGGGGGCGCTGCCGCCGTCGGGATCACCTTCAGCAAGCCGCTGGTCTGCTCGTCGCTCAACCCGCAGGACTTCCAGGTGCTGGCCGGCTACCGGTTCCTGGGTGTGACTGCCGTCGGCTGCGCCGGGAACGCCAGTGCTGGGGTCAGCCTGACCGTCAACACCCCGCCGCGGGGAGGCGACCCGGTCCAGGCGACCGTGGTCTCGCCCTACTCCGGGGGCCCGACCGACCTGGCGGGCAACCAGGTCGCCTCGCCGCGGGGCGCCACCGTCGTCGCCACCAACGTCCCGCCGAGCCTGGCGGTGACCGGGGGGCAGGCGACCGGCACCGCCACGGCGCAGACCCACCCGAGCTACCAGGGCACGGCCCTCGACCCGGACGGGAACGTCACCGGCCTGCAGGCGAGCGTCGACGGCGGCCCGTTCTCCGGCTACGGCTTCTCCTGCTCGGCCTGCTTCTCGAACGCCCCGGTGGCGACCCCGGTCGACTGGACCTGGAAGTCGCCGGGATCGCTGGCCGACGGGGCGCACAGCGTCGCTCTCCGGTCGGTCGACAACGCCGGGGCCGATTCACCGGTGGTCACCGAGACGGTGACGATCGACACCGTTCCCCCAAAGCCGACCGGGGTGACGGCGACCGCCGGCGACCCCACGGTGACTGCCACCTTCTCTAAGCCGTTGTCTTGCCCGACAGTCTCGCAAGGATCGATTACTGCTATAGTTGGGAACCAGTCCGATCCGGTGACTGGCGTGACCTGTGCCGGCACCGCCTCCACCTCGATCGGGATCAGCCTGAACTTGCCGCCGCTGGGAGGTGACCCGGTGCTGCTCATGTTCACCAACGCGGTGACCGACCAGCCCGGGAACCCGGTCAGCCCAGCCCGGAGCTCCGGCAAGTCGTCGGACACGGCGCCGACCATCCAGGTGACCAGCGGGGTCGCCGGCGGCTTCAGCTCGAGCCCGCGGCCGCAGTTCACCGGGACCGCGGCCGATGACGGCGGCGTCGTGGCCCGGCTGGAGGCCAGCATCGACGGGGGCCCGTTCGGCGGCGGCGGGATGAGCTGTACGGGGTGTTCGTCAGGTCAGTCGTTAATGGCGCAGACTGGGCCGGTTACCTGGGCGTACCAGGCGTTCGGGCTGGGCGACGGGCCGCACCAGCTGGCCTTCGAGTCGATTGACGGGTCGGGTGCGGCGTCGCCGCCAGTGACCCAGACGGTCATCGTCGACTCCCGACCGCCCACCCTGAAGGCTGTGATGGCTTCCGGGCAATCGAGCATCGTGTCATTGATCTTCTCGAAGCCGGTGGTGTGCGCCTCGATCAACCTCGGGGAGTTCGCGGTTACCGTCGGGAGGGCGCAGGCGACGGTGCCGGTGGTCAACTGTACTGGCACGGCGGACTCGGTGGTCGACCTGGCGTTGTCGCAAGCGCCGGTGGCTGGGTCGATGGTCCAGGTCACCCTGTCCCGGGGGATCCTCGACGACGCCGGGACATATTTGACCGCCCCGGCCTCGGCCCAGGCGCCAGCGGATTCCGCCCCGTCTGATTTGCCCTGAGCGAGGAGATGCCTCCCGGCCGTACTCATAGCTGAGTCTGTTCTTTGTAACCTGTTGGTCCTATCTGATCCCCCACAGTACAACGAAGGTCAAGACGCTGGACGAAGCGGTGCAGGCCTACGTGGACAACATCGCCCCGGAGAGCCGGGCGCTCTTCGACCGGGTCCACAGGCTGGTCCTGGAGGTCCACCCCGAGGCCACCGTCGCCCTCTCCTACAAGATGCCGAGCTACCGGGTCGGCAAACGTCGGATCTACGTCGGGGCATGGCGGCACGGCATCTCGATGTACGGCTTTGGCCAGGACCGGGACGGCGGTTTTTCCGCCCGGCATCCCGAAATGTTGTCCGGCCGGGCCACGCTCCGGCTGCGCACCCGTGACGCCGGCGCCATCCCTGACAACGAACTTCGCGACCTGATCCGGGCAGCGCTGGCACCGTAACTCTAAGTAAAATGGGCGAGGTGAGCCCCCCAAACAGGGGAGTGTCGGGGTCCCCGCACCGGGTATAGTCGCCCTGAGCCCCGCCAACCCGAATGCATTCAGTCCATCCGACAGGGGCATCCGCCGGGGGAAGCCATGGACGAATCGGCACGAGCCATCATGCTGGGGGTACGCCATCGGTGCGGTCAGGAGATCCAGTTCTGGATCCCCGCCGAACTCGTCTCGGTCCAGGCGGAGCGGCTCGACCAGCGGGTGGAGTCGCTTGGGCTGTCCCAGTGGATGGAGGATGAGGGGATCCTCGTCGACGACGAGCAGCTCCCGCAGGAGACCCTGATCGAGCGGCTCCGGGAGGAGCTGGGCCCCCGGGGCATCGCCTTCATCGACGTGGACAAGGACATCTCGGAATGCCCGTCGTGCGGCTCGCTGTTACGCTGGCTGGACATCCTGAACGACTACGCCCAGCGCTAGCCCGCCCGCTGAGCCCAGCGGCTCCGCCATCAGGCCGTACGGTGACTACGGGACGGCGCAGCCGGGGAAGACCTGGCCGCGCGGCTGTAAGGTGCGGAGGAACAGGCCCAGCAGCGGCTAGCTAGGTGGAAGCGCCCTGGTTCTGGGCGTGCTTGGGCGGCAGGTGCTGGGCGACGCCCAGCTCGCCGAGCCGCTTGGCCAGGAAAAGGGCACAGCCAATAAAGGTGCCCCCGATCAGACCGGCCCAGCCGGCGACGATCACTGTGCCCAACCCGGGCAAACCTGCCACGGCGAACACGATCAACTCGATGACAAAGACCACCGGGATCCCCACCAGGGTCCCCTTAGCCAGGATCTTCCCCATCTCGATCTCATCGAATGAGACGTGCATGTCCTCAGCCATAGGCGCTCCTTTGTGTCATGACCCGGTCGGGGCCAACTCGGCGATACACAGATTGGGCGCTGCGAAGGGCTGCAGCGTGGTGGCTTGGAGCGGAGCCCTCAGCTCGGCGAGCAGGCCGTGCATCAGGCCGAGGTGGATCGAGCAGATGACGTCCTGACGCTCGGCGGCGAGTTCGCGGAATGGGCAACGGTGGAGAAGGATGCTGGTGCCGTCGCCCGCGGTTCCTGCGCCAAGCTCGGGCTGGAACCCCAGTTCGGCAAACCGGGCGATCAGCTGTCCGGCTGCCTCTCCGGCGGTGACCGTCTGCAGGGGAGAGGGCGGATCGGTCAGGTAGTGGCCCCAGACTCGCCCGAGCTCGACCGCCGCCGCGGCCGGGTCGGGGGCGGCGGTAGCGATGAACGTGGTCAGGATGCGGGCGAGCAGCTGGTAGGCGGGCGGTGCCGGGGGGTCCACCGGCGCGGTGGCCTGGAACACCACCCGCGGCCGGCCCGGCCCGGTCCGTGGCTGCGACCTGCGGGTGGCCAGCCCCGCCTCGACCAGCCGGTCCAGGTGCCAGCGCACCGTGTTGTGGTGGAGGCCGACCACGCCGGCCACCTCGGTTACCTGCAACCCTGCCGGGCTGGCCTGGAGTACGTCAAGGATCCGCGCCCGGCTGGCGGCGCCCAGGGCGCGGTGGCGGCGGGTCGATTCCTGGTCGGGCGCGTCGGTCTCCATCGACTCCAATATATTCGATGATGGCAGTAAATATGACTGGCGTAGTGCCTTCCGGCTACGGGGGCGGCTGGCCGGGTGGTACCAGGTCCCGCACCGCCCAGCCGTCCTGGCCGTACTGGAGGTCGACGGCCACCGAGGGGTGGCGTTCGCTGCCCGCTTGCAGCAGGACCCGCACGTACGGCCCTTCGAGGCTGGCCGCGACCACGTGGTAGTCGGCGCACTTCGTGATCGGGCTGCTCCTCGGACTGCTGCTCGGGCTGCTCGTGGCGGGAGGCTCAGCGCCTCGGCTCAGCTTATGGGCGTAGGCGAGCGCCACCTGGGCCGCGGTGGGCTGGCTGTGGTCGTTGTGCACGGTCTGTACCGCTTCGAAGGCCAGCAGCCCGACCAAGCCGGACAAAAAGGCAACGGCGATCAGGTGGGCGACGCGGATCTGCCTAACCACCGGACAGTTCTATGCCCAGGAACAAGGCTCCGAGGGCGGTGAGGACCGTAAGCATTCCCAAGGTCGCCCGGCTTTTCGGGGTGCGGCTCCGGCCGTGGGCCCAGGCGGCGACGCCGGAGATGGCGACGGCGGCGAGCTTCACCCAGAGGGTGGCCGCGTAGGAGCCACGCAGCTGGGACCGGACGGCGATGACGTTCCAGATACCAGTCACGATCAGCACAGCAAAGGCCATCCAGGCGACCTGGCCGAACCGGCGACCGACCGGTCGCAGCGCATCCGGTGAGACCCGGCGTAGCACCGGCACCAGCCCGGCCACGGTGATCTGCCCGCCCACCCAGACGGAGGCGGCGAGGACGTGGAGGAACAGCCGGACGCTGTCCAGGCTGACCGGGAGCATGGTCGCGAAACAATAGCTGATGATCGTCAGAAAAACTGGCAGCACGTGCGGTTCCGCGGCGGGCTTTGCGAAAAAAGCCGGAAAACTTACCGCCGAAAAACGGCCAACCATTGGGACCGTGCCGCGCTGCTATCGTGGTGCGCTGTGCCGAGCGAGTCGCCGGTGGCCACCGCTGCCGCCCCAACCACGATCGCCGCCGCTGACCCCGAGCTCTCGCCGAGCGCGCGGGACGCCAAGGCGAGGCGGTTCCTTGCTGCCTGCGCCCGGGAGCCGGTGGACACGACGCCGGTGTGGATGATGCGCCAGGCGGGCCGGTCGCTCCCCGCCTACCGGGCGCTACGGGAGCGGTCCACGCTGGTCGAGATCACCCGCCAGCCCGAGCTGTGCGCCGAGGTCACCCTGCTGCCGACCAAGGTGCTCGACGTCGACGCCGCCATCATGTTCGCCGACATCATGCTCCCGCTGGCCGGGCTCGGGGTTCGGTTCGAGCTGGTCGAGGACGTTGGCCCGGTGGTAGCCGACCCGATCCGCTCGCTGTCCCAGGTGCGGGCGCTGACCGACCGAGGCGCCCGGGAATCGGTCCCCGCCGTGCTGGAGGCGATCCGGATCGCCCGCCGGGAGCTCGCCGGCGCCATCCCGCTGATCGGTTTCTCCGGGGCCCCGTTCACGCTGGCGAGCTACCTGGTCGAGGGCCGCCCGAGCCGGGACTTCACCCGGACCAAGGCGATGATGTTCACCGAGCCCGGCAGCTGGCACGAGCTGATGGAGCGGCTGACCGCGATGGTGATCGACTACCTCGGTGCCCAGGTCGAGGCGGGCATCCAGGCCCTGCAGCTGTTCGACTCCTGGGTCGGCGCGCTGTCGCCGGCCGACTACAGCTCGTTCGTTGGCCCCCATGTCGCCCGGATCTTCGAGGCCACCGCCTCGTTCGGCGTACCCCGCATCCACTTCGGGACGAACACGGCGACGCTGCTCGAACTCATGGCCGCCCCTGGCGGCCCCGATTCAACACCGCCTGACGTCGTCGGGGTCGACTGGCGCATCCCGCTCGACGATGCCTGGAGCCGGATTAGTTACGACCGGGCGATCCAAGGCAATCTGGAGCCGGCCGCCCTGCTGGCGCCGCCGGAGCTGCTGGTCGACCGGGTCGATGCCGTCCTGGCCGCGGCGGGAGGCCGGCGGGGCCACATCTTCAACCTCGGCCACGGGGTGCTCCCGGACTCACCGCTCGAGAACCTGCAACTGCTGGTCGACACGGTCCACGAGCACGGCGCCGTTCCGGCGGGGGCGGGGGCATGACCACCGCGGTCGTGTGTATGGCCTACGGCGGCCCCCGGTCGCTGGACGAGGTTGAGCCCTACTACACCGACATCCGGGGCGGCCGCAGGCCGTCGTCTGAGGCGCTTGCCGACCTGATGACCCGCTACGAGAAGATCGGCGGGCTCTCGCCGCTACCCGTGATCACGCAGCGGCAGGCCGACGCCCTCGGGGCGCAGCTGGAGGAGTCCAACCCGGGCGAGTACCGGACCTACGTCGGCATGAAGCACTGGCATCCGTTCGTCGCCGAGGCGGTCGATCAGGTCGTTGCCGACGGGGCCGACCGGGTGATCGGGCTGGCCCTGGCCCCGCACTACTCGAGGATGAGCATCGGCGGCTACGAGGACCGGCTCAAGGCCGCCCGGGAGAAGAGCGGGGCGACGTTCCGCCTGGACATGATCCACAGCTGGTACGAGAACCCGTTGTTCGTGGCCTTCTCAGCGGCCAACCTGATCAAGGCGCTGGGCGACTGGGACCCGGCCGACCCGGGCACCCGGGTGTTCTTCAGCGCCCACAGCCTGCCCGAGCGGATCCTGGCCGAGGGCGACCCGTACCGGGACCAGCTGCTCGCCTCGTCCGCGATGATCGCCGGCGCCGCCGGCGCACCGAACTGGGAGTTCGCCTTCCAGAGCCAGAGCCAGACCGGCGAGCCGTGGCTCGGCCCCGACGTCCTGACCAGCCTGGAGGCGTTCGCCGGGCGGGGCGGCAAGCGGGCGGTGGTGGCGCCGATCGGCTTTACCGCCGATCATCTGGAGGTGCTCTACGACCTTGACGTCGAGTGCGTCGAGGCGGCGGCGAAGCTGGCTATTGAGTTCACCAGGACCGACTCGCCGAACGATAACCCCCGCTTTATCGACGTCCTGGCGTCGGTCGTCCGCTCCCGCTTCTAGCCCCGAGCTCGTTGGGTGAGCACCAGGTGTGCTCCACCGCGAAAAAAGGGACACGCCAATCCGCGACATGCCCGGCAAGCCCCCCGAGAACGGAACGAATTGAGGGCGCTAGCACGAGCATCAACTCGGGTGCTGGCACTATCGACCTCGGGCCTGCCCCTCTCTACCCTCGCTTAGTGGCGGGAGACCGCTCGCCGCCAGTCAAAACAAAAGCCAGGGGGTCGGGGGGATGGGATTCGTCCAGCGAAGGATGCCGGCGTTGCTCGTGGTACTGGTCGGAGCCGCCGGGGTAGTGGCCTGGATCGCGGTGTCGCGCGTCCTGGCGGGCCCGACCTGTACGGACACGTGGACAGCGGGCGCCAGCGGCAGCTGGACTACCGCCGCCAACTGGACGAACAACTCCTCCCTGCACGCCGTCCCCGGGACCTCGGACGACGTGTGTATCAACCAGGCCGGCACCTATACGGTCACCTTGTCGGCCGGCGTCTCCGTCAACGAGTTCACCGTCGGCGGCGCCTCGAGCGGGACCCAGACCCTGGTCCTGTCGAGCGCGGCGAGTGCCTCCCTGGGCATTTCGGCACCCAGCGCGGTGGCCGCCGGCGGCGTTCTGGTGATCGGGGACACGGGTAACGGGAACACCACGGTTGCCGGCTCGACCCTGAGCAACGACGGCACGATCACGACGGTTGCGGGCAGCGGCGGGGCCCGCTTCCTGCGGACCAACGTCACGAACAACGCCGACGGCACGGTCAACGTGTTCAGCGGCGGCACCCAGTCCGACGGCAGCGGCGGCGCGACCACGTTCACCAACAACGGGACGGTCCTGGTCACGCCGACCGCAACCTACGCCCTCGCCGGCGGGTCCAGCTTCGCCAACCTGGGCGGCACGATCACCAACAATGGCGCCCTGATCCAAGACAGCCCCGGCACCTTCACCGAG
>DAIQBQ010000042.1:0-13577 GCA_036781065.1 Actinomycetota bacterium | reverse complement strand
CCGAGCTTCCCGACGGCGACCGTCACCGTCACCGGCTGAGCCGCCGGCCGCTGGCTCCGGCCGCTCGATCGTGCCGGCAAGAGGGACGGCGCGACAATCCTCTCGCCCGATCCCGGTTCACCCCTTACGCGTTGCAGAAAGGAGCCAATCCGGTGGCCAGCAAGGACAAGCCCCCACGGGAAGTGAAGAAGCCGAAGAAGCCCAAGGGCTGAGTCAACTCTCCCGCAACGAAGACGGCCCCGGCTACTCCCGGGGCCGTAGCGCGCCCGGCGCCGGCTGCGCCCCGCGGCGTACCCGAGGTCCGTCCCCCAGGGGGATTACGGGCTCCGCCGGAAGGCCGACCATTAAGCCTGCGACCGAACACGAACACCGGCCACGGGACGGAGGTAACGCCGATGAGCGGCTACAACGTCGCACTCTTCTTCCACATCCTCGGAGTGGTGACCCTGTTCGCTGCGATGGCGATCCAGCAAGTCGCCGGGGCGAGGCTCCGATCGGCGGGCACCGGGCGGGAGCTCCGGCAGTGGATGGAGGCGATCCGCCCGACTGGCCTCGCCCTGCCCGCCGCCGCCGCCGTCATCCTGGTCAGCGGGCTGGTGATGACCTCGCAGCACTGGACGATGCGGACTCCGTGGATTGCTACCGGGTTCCTCACCCTGCTGGCGATGGCTGCCGTCGGAGCCACGTTGCTGCGCAGCGGTTTCACCAGGATTGGCAAGGCGTCGGCGGACGTGGCCAGCAGCGACGGCCCGGTCCCCCCCGACCTGGCTCGCCTCCGGGCCGCTCCGGCGCTGTGGTCCGGGATGGGCGCGATGGACGGCGCCGCAGTCGGCGTCCTGTGGCTGATGACGAACAAGCCGGGTGGCCTGGTCTCGGTCGCCGTCGTGCTCGGAACCGCCCTGGTCGGTGCGGCTGTCGGCGCTCTCGCCGGGCTGGCCGAGCCTACGGTCCCCTCCGCCCCGGCGTGGACCCGGCGGTGAGCGCGCTCATGCGGGGAGGCCCCGCCGGCGGCCACACCGGCCCCGCCGCTGGCCGCACCGGCCCCGCCGGCCACACCGGCCCCGCCATGCAGACTCCGCGGCCGCAACGGGACGGCTACGGCTTCACTCTCGGCCTGGTGGCCATCCTGGAGGCGCTCACCTTCCTGACCGCCTCGATGCTGCACCTCGGCACCCACATCCCGGTGCTCAACATCACCGGCGAGAAGTTCCCCGGCGCGGTGATCCCGGAGGCGCTGATCGGGTTCGTGATGCTCGCCGGGGCGATCGTGATCCTGGCGGCGCCACGGCGTGCCTGGGGGATTGCTCTCGGCACGCACGTGTTCGCCGCTGCAGGAACGGTCGTCGGCATCCTCGAGGTGCACCGTGGCGGGCAGCACCACCCGGGGGCCGACAGCATCTACCACTACACGATCGAGGCCGTGCTGCTGGTCATGATCGCCGTGCTCGCCAGGCGCCGGTCCCGGGCGGCGCTGCGGCAAGCTGCGACAAAGGGGGCTAGCGTTTCCGCGACGCCTACTAGCCCGCCGCCTGGGCCGAAGCCTTCTCCTTGAACGGGAACATGGCCGGCACCGAATAGGCCAGCACCAGGTCGCCTCGCACCTTGAGCTTGCCGAGCACGTATTCCTTCGGCGCCTCGACTTCCTCGATGATGATCCGGAGGAACTCGGGAAGGTCGACGACGATGGTGGCCACCGCGTCGTCCGCCGGCCCCTTTTCCGCCGTCAACTCGCCATCCCTGATCTCGGTGCGGTAGCTGATGGTCTCGCCGCCCTCGCTGATCTCCCAGCCGAGAACGCAGTCCTTCGCCTTCGAGCGGTCGAGTTCCTGCGGCATGAGGGCGAAGACCAGGTCGATCACCGGCTCCAGCCCGCCCAGCGTCGTCACGAACTCGACGATCTCTTCGTCCGACTTCCCACCGATCATCACTGCCAGAAAGCGGCGCTCTTCAGTCACGGCATGACCCTCCCTTGACGTCGGTTGAATCCCCGCGATGGCATGCTGCGGCAAACCCTATGGACGTACCCATCGCCGCTAGCTCACGACCGCGGCCCGCCGGCTGGCCCGCAGATCTGAGATAGTTCAGGATGGACTACGTTAGGATAGTTCATCCTGGACTGAGGATCAAGAGGAGGTTTCCCAACTGGTCCCCGGCGCACCGACGCCGCCCGGCTCCTCGCTTGCCCCGGGCGACTACGTGTTCATGGCCCTCCTCGGCCTTGGCCCGATGTCTGCCTACGACATCAAGAAGGCCATGGCGACCTCGGTCAACTTCTTCTGGACCGCCGCCCACAGCCAGGTCTACCAGCAGGCCCGGCGGCTGGTCCGGGACGGCTACGTCGAGGAGACCGGGCCGGCCAACGCCCGCGGCCGGCGCACGCTCGGCCTGACCCCCGCCGGTCGGGAGGCGCTGGGGGCTTGGCTCCGGTCACCGGCACCACTGGTGCGGTTCTACGACGAGGCCACCGCCAAGCTGTTCTTCGGCGACCAGTCTGATCTTGCCTCGCTGATCGCTATGCTCGAGGACCAGGCCAGCCAGCACTCGCAGCTGCTCGGGAGCTACCTGGGGATGTCGATGGCGCTCAGCGGCTGGGACCCAGGCGGGACCCCGCCCTACCTGCTGCTGACCCTCCAGCTGGGCATCAAGGTGGAGCAGGCGATCATGGAGTGGCTGGCGGACGCGCTCGCCGTGCTGCGCCAGGCCGCCGGAGCCGGAGTTAGCGACGGGTGAGCTGGTCCTGCTGCACCGGTTCGGTCAACCACCGCTTCCCCAGCGTAGGAGGTGCAGGGAATCCGCTACCGAGGCAATCTGAGGACGGTCACCTGCCGGATCGGGGAGGGCCAACTTCGCCCGCTCGGAGGGACTGCCGCCGGGCGAACTCGCAGATGCCGAAGCCATCGCCGGCCTCGCACAACGCCGCCAGCTCGAGCTCGGTGCCAGCGGCAACCGGGAACTGGCCCGGGGCAAACTGATGGGTCGTGCCGTCCGGCATGGCCCGGCCGCACAGAAGCCGGCCGGCCGCGGGCTGGGTGCTGAGCGACTGGTCCCTGACCTCGATGCGGTCGCCGGTGGTGAGATCGCGGACAACCACCCCCGTTCCCGGCGCCACCTCGACGACCTCGTAGACCGCGCGCCGGACCAGCACCCAGTCCTGGGCCAGGCGGGCCTCATCCTCGGGAAGGAGGGGACTCCGGTCGCGGATGAAGCGCGCGAACCAACCTCCTTCGCTGAGCGCGATGTCGATGACGAGGTGCTCAGCGATCGCTTCCCGGAGCGAGTCGTCGTCCGTGGGGTCCACCGCCCGCCTGCGCGCATACTCGAAGAGGTCCAGGCCCGCCTTGTCGCCCTGGTGTTCGAGGTAGAGCATGGCCTTGGAGTACAGCCAGCCCGCCCGGAGCAGCGGCGGCGGTACCTCGTCCCGGCCCAGGTGGCACTGCTTGAACTTGCGCCCGGACCCGCACCAGCAGGGTTCGTTCCTCCCGGGTAGGCGGCCAGTTGGCGCGGTGACGTAGTTCGCCACCATCTCGACGACCCGGGGTGGGTCATGCCCCGCCCGGCGCCACAACTCCACGGCGGTGGCGGCATCACCTTTGTCTGAGGCGTACCAGGCCGCTCGCTCCAGGCCCGGCGTCCAATGCGGATCCGCCAGCAGCGCCGCTCGCACATGCCGGTCGGCCGCCAGCGCTTCGCCTGCTCGTTCGGAAACCAGCGCGGCGATCCACCGTGCCACGGCAACCTGCCGGGGCCGGCGGGCGACCGCCAGCACCCGGCCGGCCAGGTCGCCGGCGTCGCCGGGGTCCAGGCCGTGTTCGCCAGCAAACACTTCCTCGGCGACTGCCTCCAGCACGGTCGCGGAGCCCAGGTCGCCGAGGGCGGAGCGGAGTTTGTCGTCGCTCGCGTCAGGGTCGACCAGCGCCTCCGTTGCCTGGCCCGCAGCCACCCGGTCCTCCTGGTCCTGGAGGTGGTCGAAGACCCGGTGTGTGGTTTGCCTGACGTCCTGGTGCGTCCACACCGCCTCTTGGTGTGCGGCTTCCCGACCCCGGACCTCGAGCCCCACCGCCGCGCACAGCTCGGTCAATGGGGGCCGCGCTTGCTGGAAGGTCGCCCGGTCTTCGAACTGGAGCTTGAGGATGAGGTCCCATCCCGACAGTGGGAGATCTGCTTCGAGACACTCCCGGTCATAGTGCTCCCGGACCCTGGCCGCGATGCCGGGAGCCGCGGGTGGATCGGCTGCCTGCTGGTGGGTCACCTCCCCGTCCCGGGTCACCCGGACGGCAACCAGGCCCCCCACCGGGTAACCAGCGAGCCAGCCGTCCGGGCCGACCCAGACCCGCCCCTCCGGCATGAGCGTCACGTCGACCTGGATGCCGAGCCCGCTCGCCAACCGGAGATCCTCCCGGTGCTCGAAGCCGGCAAGGTCGAAGGAGGCGTCGAGCCGCTGCTGGTCGAGCTCCTCCCGGGTCAGCCGGTGGGTGAGCACGATGCCCTCGGTGAGATCGCAGCTGTGAGCGACCTGGCCGAGGTGCACGAAAACGAGCTCTCCGCTGGACAGGAGGGAGTCGAAGGTCTGGACCAGGCGGATTTCGATGTACTGGTCGTCCGGAGAGCGGCCGAGCTCCGCCAGGGCGGCCTTGATGAGTTCGCCGGCCTCCTGGCCCGGGCTGCGGCTCGCCAGGTTGACCAGTGTCTCCTCGAGCTGGCCCGGGCTCGGGGTCGGCAACGAGTCGAGGAGCCGGGCGAAGCGGGCGTGATCGAACGTCACCTTCTCGCCGAGCATCTGACCCACCGTGTAGGCCAAGGCGAGGGTCAGTTCGCCGAACGCCTCTTCCGAACTCTGCCCGAGCCCGATCAGGCGCTGGGCCGTTTGCCAGGTCTCGGGAGGGTCGTCGTTGGCGATCTGCGTCGCAACCACCTCGTGGAGGGTCGAATCGAGGTGGTCCTCGAACCGTTCGTGGAGCAGCATGGACCGCGTGTCGAGGTCGTCGAGGTCCTGGCCCTCGGGCACCGTCCCGAAGATGAATCTCGCCTTGGCCTCGTCCACCGCGCAAACCTATCGCCTACCGACCCGGCAGGAAACGACGACGACCATGTTTCTCGTGCTGTGGGAGGCGCGGTCCGACCCCGTGGAGCTCGACCCGGCTGGCTCTCCTCGCCCCGGAGCTCGGTCGTTCAGCCGGGGCCGGTCACAGGGGCCTCGCCCAGGATCTGGCCGCCGAGTCGCGAGACCCTCGTCGGTCAGCTCCGCCGACGACTGTTCCTACCCGGTCTCGCTTGAGTCACCGGGCCCAAGGATGGACTCGGCCCGTGGGGAACACTCGTGTAAAAAGTAGCGGTAGGGTATTCGCTCGATTAGGTATGATAGGGCAACAGGATAGGCTCGGGGTGGTTCCGGGGTGCCCCAAGGCATGGCTTGAGCGTGGCGGGTTGGCGGGGATCCCCGACTGTCTCCCCCCTCCCGAGGCCCGGGAGCCCATGAACAATTATTAATGAGCCCGTCCTATTCGTCACCAATTTTGGGGAGCATAGCGCCAGGGAGGGATTGATTTGTCCGGGCTAACTGTCCACTGTGGATAGTCGGAGTGTCGGCCTTGCTGGGCAGACCTTCATGAAAGGTGGTGCTAGCACCACCTTTCCCAGGTTGTTCTGCCGCGGGCCACTTGCGGGGTGGTCCGGTACGCCTCATACTTCTCCCGGAACTGGTTAAACACGATATATGACCCACCCTGGAGGTCGACGAACGGGCTGAATCCGATTCGAAGCATGTGTCGGAGGCTCTGCCTCTGCTCATCGTCATCTGCTCAATCCCTGGGGCGAATCCCTATTGACACGCGCCCTCAGGGACATATCTGAATGAATTAGTCGGCCTTACTCGGGCGGAAAGGCGGTCATGTCCATGGGGATTCTCGGGAGTATCAGCAAGCGGGCCTGGAGCACCGCTGTCTTCACCAGCGTGGTGTTGTCAGCGGTGTATGCCACGTACTCCGCTCCGGGGGTCGCCGCTGGCACGCCGACGCCAACGCCGCTGACGAGCTCCAGCACCGGCAGCCCACCCCGGACCCTGCCGCCTGCCGCCGACTCGCACTGGTCAGCGCTCGGGACCCCCGATACCGCCACCGGCGCACTCGCCGTGCCGACGCCCAACGGCGCCGCTCTCACCTTCAGCCAGCAGCGCCAGCTCACCGTCGCCGACCCGCCGCCCCAGCAGGCGATCACCACGCCGGCGCCCAAAGGCACCGCCGAACCGCAGCCGGTTGCCGCCCAGCCGGCTTCGGACACCGCCTCGAGCGGGATCAATCTGGCCGCCTTCCACCCCGGCGCCGCCTCGCCTAAGGTTGCCACCCCCTCTCTCAGCCTGCCGCCCTCCGGCGGCACCTTCGCCGCCCCCAGCGTGCTCGACATCTCCGAGGCGACCGCCCCCTCGGCCCGGGCCTGGGAGACCATGGCCTACGACGCGGCCCACAGCGTCGATGTGCTCTTCGGCGGTACCAACTCCTCCGGGTCGGACCTGAACGACACCTGGACCTGGAACGGCACCGACTGGGTGCAGCAGAGCCCCTCCACCTCGCCCTCGGTGCGCGACAGCGCCATGATGGCCTACGACCCCGCCATCGGGAAGGTGGTGCTGTTCGGCGGCATCTACAATGGCACGTCCAAAAACGACACCTGGACCTGGAACGGCTCCAACTGGACGCAGCTCTCGCTGTCGACCTTGCCCGAGCCGCTGGAGGGCGCTGGTATGGACTACGACGCCGCCACCGGCACGATCATCCTGTTCGGCGGCAAGGACTACTCGAGCTGGAGCCTGGTCGATCTCTCCTCCAAGACCTGGAGCTTCAACGGCACCACCTGGACCCAGTTGTCGCCGACCACCAGCCCGTCGGCCCGCAACCGGGTGGCGATGGCCTATGACCAGGGCATCTCCAAGATGCTGCTCTTCGGCGGCGAGTCCTCCACCGGCGTCGATCTGAACGACACCTGGACCTACAACGGCACCACCTGGACCCAGCTGTCGCCGTCGACCTCCCCGGCGGTGCGTCAGGAGGCCGGCTTCGCCTGGGACCCGACGCTGTCGCTGATGGTGCTCTACGGTGGGCTCTCCTGCACCACCAGCTCCTGTCCCTCGCCGGTCTACGAGGGCGACGAGTGTGCCTTCGACGGGAGCTCCTGGTACCAGGGGGCGGCCTACGTGAACGGCGGTCCCCGGGAAGCGCCCAGCCTGGTGCAGGACCCGGCCAACGGTCAGCTGCTCATGTTTGGCGGCGTGACCGCCTCGCTCACCTACTCGGAGACCTCGATCGTCGACTACCTGGGCGAGGGCGAGCGCAAGAGCTACGATTTCGACACCAAGACCATCGACGACCGCTCCACCATCGGCGTGAACCTGGCCAGCCGCAACCTGGCGGTCGACGTGACCGACTTCAGCATCGATTCAAACGTCGGAAACTCGCTCACGCTGTCGCGGACCTACAACGTCCGGGCGGGGGGCAGCTTCACCCTGGGGCCGGACTGGAGCTTCTCGATCGGTGCCGACGTCTTCGCCTCGCCGCTGCCCAACGGCGCCGAGGTGGTCTTCGGGCTGAACGGTGGCGACGAGGCCTACTACGCCAACACCTCCTCGACCTGCAACGGGGTCTCGGGCACCACCGCCTTCACAGCGCCGCCCGGGGTGGACTCCACCCTCTGCCTGCTTTCCAGCGGCAACCTGGCGCTGACGGTAAACGCCACCCAGGAGGTCATCACCTTCAACTCCTCGGGCCAGGAGATCTCCGACGCCGACCGGAACGGCAACACGACGACCATCGCTTATAACAGCGACGGCACCACCCACACGATCACGGACGCCGAGGGCCGGGTGGTGACCTTCTCCTACACCTCCGGCCAGCTCACCCAGATCAGCGACTCGGCGGGGCGGACCTACGGCTACGCCTACACCGGCCAGGACATGACCACGGCCACCGACGCCGCGGGCAACCAGACCGTCTACACGTACAACTCGGCCAACGATCTCACCCAGATCACCGACCCCGACGGCTGGATCCCCAAGGTCTACTACGACCCCGGTCAGTCCACGATCGAGGCCTCCGATGTGACCATGGCCTACGGCCACTCGGTGGCGGAGACCACCAGCTACGACGGACACGGGCGGACCACCTCGGTGGCCGGGAGCTGGGCGGACACCATCCTGACCGACGGCGACGGCAACACCTCCACCGAGGTGTTCGCCTACCCGGATCAGGTCATTGACCAGATCGATCCTCTGGGGCACGGCACGGTGACCACCTTTACCGGCGACTTCAATCCGTCAACCATCACTACGCCGACCCTGGCCACGACTACGGTCACCTACACGGCGAGCAATGAGCCGTCGACGCTCGTCAACCCGCCGTCCAGCAGCGGTGCCACCCCGTCGCAGGTCACCGCGACCTACAACACCCCGACAGGGGTCCAGGGCGCCCAGTACCTCCCCTCATCCACGATCGATGCCAACGGTTCCTGCACGTCGTACTACTACGACAGCGCGGGACGCCTGACGAACGCCTACTCGGGGCAGGCTGCCGGCTGCGACGGCCAGCGGGGTGGCAATGACACGGCGACCTCCTACCAGGGCGATTCCGGTGTGTCGTCCTGCACCTCGGACGGGCTCACGACGACGTACCCCGGGATCCTCTGCTCGACCAGCTACGCCAACCAGGCGTCCGCTACGAACACCACCACGTATGCGTACACCTTCGCGTCGTCCAGCCCCAAGACGCTGACCCAGCTCCAAGCCACGCAGCCGGGCGGCTCCTGCAGCGCCCCCCGCAACCTGTGCACTACCACCACCTACGATGCCCTGGGGCGGGTCTTCACCACAGTTGACTCCGCGTCCACGGGCGGTGGTGCGGGCAACAAGACCACGTACTGCTACGACAACCTGGACCGGGTGACCAAGGTCTACGTGACCGCTGCCTCGTCCAGCCCCACCTGCACCAGCAGCGGCCCGACGTACACCTACACCTACGATGCTGACGGCAACCTGACGCAGCTGGTCGGGCCGTCGGGCACGATCACCTACTCCTACGACGAGCTCGGCCGGCTGGCCACCAAGTACGTCGGGGGGGCGGTCGTCTGCACCGACAACATCAACGGCGTCAACTACAACGGCACCGTGTGCTCCTACTACGACGCCGACAGCAACCTGACGAGCTACATCGACGCTACGGGCACGACCACGTACAGCTACGACACCGCCGACCGACTGACCAGCCTGGTCCAGCCCGGCGGGACCTCGGGGTGCACCGTGAGCTCGAGGGTGCTCAAGAGCGGCTGCACCGCCTTCGCCTACAACGCCGACAACCAGCGCACGGTCACCCAGTACCCTGGCGGGGCGACGATGAACGCCACGTACGACAACGTCGGTAACGAAATCCAGGCGACCGGTCTGAGCAGCACCAGTTCGACCCTGACCAACTTCACCTACTGCTACCAGGTCCTCACCAGCGGCGGGGGCTGCCCGACCAGCGGCGGAACCAACGTCACGCTCAACCAGAAGACAGTGGAATCCGACCCCCGGGCATCGGTCACCACTTACTACGCCTATGACGGATCGGACCAGTTGTGCGGCGCCGGGCCGAACCTCGCCACGGGCGCCACCTCGCTCACCTGCTCGACGATCCAATCCGGTGACAACAGCTACAGCTACGACGCGGCGGGCAACCGTACCCAGCAGACCGTGGGCGGCACGGCCAGCTACCTGGCCTACAACGCGGCCAACGAGCTGTGCTGGAAGTCGACCAGCTCGGGCAGCGCCTGCTCCTCTCCGCCGTCGGGCGCCACCACCTACAGCTTCGACGGCAACGGCAATGTCTCGGCAACTGCCTCGCCCAGCTCCTCCTACTCCTACGACGCCGGGAACCAGACGACCTCGATCAGCAACTCATCGGCGAGCCTTTCCTCGATGACCTACGCAAACACCGACCAGTCCGAGCGCACATCGATTACCCAGGGCTCGACCACCACGAACTTCGTGTCCAGCCTCATGGGTCTTGACAGCTCGACCACCTCGTCAGGAAGCACTTACACCATCCGGGACCCTTCCGGGACCCTGATTGGGTTCATTGACGCATCCGGCAACGACTGGTACTACCTCTTCGATGGCCAAGGCTCGGTGGTCGCTGTCATCAATGGCTCCGGATCGACAGTCGGGACTCGTTACGCCTACGACGAGTGGGGCAACTCCACCTACTCGTTCGCAAGCCCGTCTGTGACCCAACCTTACGGTTACGACGGAGGTATCACCGACCCGACAGGGTTAGTGGCCTTCGGCGCTCGCTACTACGACCCAACGAGCGGTCGTTGGACTCAACAGGACTTCGCTCAGGGGGATACTTACGCAGCCTCAGAGGGGGGCAACCTCTACGCTTACGCGGGGAACAATCCCACCAACCAAGCAGACCTTACTGGCCATGGTCTCCTTGGGTTCTTCATCGGTCTGGCGGTCGGAGCGGCGGTCAACTTCGTGATTGATCGCTTCACAAGTCCTTCAACCCGAGCCTCTTTGCAACGATCTGGCCTGATCTCGACTATCGCGGGGGTCATTGGGGCGCTTATCGACGATCTGGGCTATGGCCTCATAGTAGCCGTCGGCTTCGGTATCGGTTTCGGTCTTATGACCTACCTCTCTAGCCACCAGAGTTACTCTGCGCTCGGCGTGGCGGAGGCTGTGATCTACGGAGTCATCGGAGCCATCATCGGATACAGTCTTGGTGCCTATATTAAGGGCCTCCCGTAACGAGGATCAGAGCGTTGCCACTTTCTGTCGAAGCCTTTCTAGTCCTTGTGGGAGGAGGGTTAATCGTGGGAATGGGAGCCTACCTGGTTTCCCACTCCCGGCCAGCGCTAAAGAGTGTGATCAAAGCAGCTGGGGCTGGAGTGATTGCCGGGCTTATGCTTTGGGCGGCTGCCATGGTGATGACGGCTCTGCACTGATTCTAGGCTTTGTGGTTTGACAAGAAGGGTTGAGTTGCTGGTGGCGACGCCTGGATGGGGCCCCGAGATCGAGGCGCGGATCGAGCGCGGCCTCGACAACTCGCCACGCTTTGAGTTAGCCGAGAGATTGTGAGCTGCCCCGAGGCCAGCAGACCAGAGCAAGTGTCCGCATACGATCGTTTGCGGACACTCCAGTAAGGCTGGCCGGCTGACGCCTGGGGCACTGTAACGCTACCCGTGTCCTCGCCAACGTCACGTACAGCCCCGTTTGCGATACGCTTCTGCCGTGCGGATCGGCTACGGGCGGGTGTCGACCAGGGACCAGAACCCTGACGGGCAGTCCGACGCGCTGGCTGCGTCCGGCTGCGAGCGGATCCTGGTTGATAAGGCCAGCGGGAAGCTGGCCCGCCGCCCTGAGCTGGACCAGGCCCTGCTCCTGGCCCGATCGGGGGATCAGCTGGTGGTCACCAAGCTGGATCGGCTCGGGCGCTCTCTCGAGCACCTCATCGCGTTGGCCAAGGAGCTGGAAGCGGGGGGTGTGGACCTGGTCGTGCTGGATCAGGGGATCGACACCTCGACCGCCGTCGGCCGGATGTTCTTCCAGATCCTCGGGGCCATCGCCGAGTTCGAGCACGCCCTGATGTCCGAGCGCACCCGTGACGGCCTGGAGGCAGCCCGGGCTCGGGGCCGGACCGGCGGCCAGCGGCCCAAGCTCACCGACCGGCAGGCCAGGATCGCCCGGGAGATGTACGAGGAGAAGTGCCCGGACGGCAAGCGTGCCCACACGGTTCAGGAAATTGCCGAGGAGTTCGGTGTCACCCGGCCGACCGTCTACCGGCACCTGGGGCGCCTGGGCTGATCCGACTCCCATATCCATCATCCTTCGGTGTCGTCGGGGCTGTCCGGGTCCCGCAGCGGCCGGCGGGCTCCTCCGAGCGCGGGCAACTCGAAGCTGCGGTGGCCGTGAACATTGATGTGCTGCCGGATGTAGGCGGACAGACGGGCGACGTCCTCGTCCTTCGCCTCCTCGCCTTGCGTCCGCAGCTTGGTGACCGCGGCGTCCAGGTACACCGTGTTCCACAGCGCCGCCATGTTGAGCACGAGGCCGAGGGCGCCCAGCTGGTCCTCCATCCCCTCCCGGTAGGCCTCGTACAGCTCGCCCCGCCGTCCGTGGAAGAAATGGCGGGCCAGGTCGTGGCGGCCCTCCTGCAGATTGCGCATCCGCTTGTTCTGCCGGCGGTAGGGCTCGATGTCGATATAGGAAAGGATGTGCAGCGTCTTGAAGATCCGGCCGTAATGGGCCATGGCCTCTCCGAGCTGGGTCAGGCCGCCACCCTTGGAGAGCATCCGGATCACGTCGTGGGCGCTGACCGCCCTGATGTGGATCGATCCGGCGATGCGGACCAGGTCCGGCCAGTGGTCGTGAATCGTGTCCAGGTCGATCCGGCCCCGGGCGGCGCCAGCCAGAGCGCCGTAATCGGCGGTGCGGTCGGTATGCCACAGTCTGGCGTCGGGGAGGTCAGTCGGCTCGGGGCGGTACTCGATGTCCAGCAGGGCCAGCATGCCGAACACGAGGTCGCTGTAGGAGCCGGCGTCGCTGATCACCACTTCCGGGCGCGGCCCCGGCTCCTGGCGGTAGATGAGGTCGACGACGTGCAGGGAGTCCCGTGGGGTGCCCGACACCACCATCCCGGCCGTGCCCATGGACCGGTCGTTGACGAGGTTGAGCCAGGTGACCCCCCGCCGCCGCCCGAAGTACTTGGGGTTGGGCCGGGCCTGCACGCTGCGCACCGGCACCACGAAGCGCACCCCATCGGCGGCGGCCACCAGCCCTCCACCCCAGTGGTCGCGAGCAAGCGGGATCCGGCCCTGGTACTCGAAGATCGAGGCGTTGGCCGGCCGCAGGGTGTCCTCGCGGATGTAGGTCTGGTCGAAGTTGCTGATCCGTCCCCGGGTGAGTGCCTCGACCCGGGGCGAGATCACCGGCGCGAAGCCGATGTTGAGCGCCCGGGCGACCAGCACGGCGGCCAGGGTCACGCTCAAGTCCTCCATCCGGGTCTCGCCGCCGGAGACGGCGGTGAAGGCCTCGGCCACATCGGGCAGCCAGCTGAGCACCTCCATGACCAGCTCCTCGATGTCGACCCGGGGCATCATCGTCTGGGTGCGCCTGCGCAGCTCCACGAGGCTCGGCGGCTCGCCCATCGCCTGCAGCGCCGCGGCATGCAGCCGGCCCTGCTCGTCGATCGTCGCGTGCACGTGGCTGTCCAAACGGCCGGCGACGTCCTTCAGGCGGGAGTCCAGCTCGCTGGCCAAGAGGCCTAGATGCTCGGCCGGTTCTTCGGGCAGCTGGAGGGCATTGAGCACCGAGTCTTTGACGGCATCCCAGGCGACGCCGCTGAGCAGCTGAGCTCGGGGATCCGCCCAGCGGGTGGAGGCGGGGGCAAAGATGTCCCGGTGCACCAGGCGCTGGTGGAACTGCTCCAGGATGCAGAAGACGTAGCCAGCACGGTGGACGGTCCCCTCTGGCCGCGCAGGAGGAAAAACGATCCGCCGCCACGCCGCCGGCACCAGATCGGGGTTGGCGGTCATGAACACGGCCGTGCCGTCGT
>DAIQBQ010000041.1:0-13579 GCA_036781065.1 Actinomycetota bacterium | reverse complement strand
GCCGGTGACATCGGAGGGCAGCAGGTCCGGGGTGAACTGCAGCCGCCGCCACTCGCAGGAGATCGACCGGGCGATCGCCTTGGCCAGCATCGTCTTGCCGACACCGGGAACGTCCTCGACCAGCAGGTGCCCCTCAGCGGCCAGGGCGATCAGGGCGAGCCGGACGATGCCGGCCTTGCCCTCGATGATCGTCTGGACGTTGCCAGCGATGGCTTCGAAGGTTTCGGCAAAGCCGCCATAGTCAACTTCGGCGATTGCCACGAAGGATCTCCCATCTCACGACCGCACGCGCCTGCCAGCGGAAAGTAGTAGTCGATTCTCGGTATCGTCGTCCCAGTGAAAGAGCTTGATGGCTCCTTGACTGTACCGCCTAGCGTTCTTCGTTGTTCGCTCGGGCCCCCCAAAATGCCCGCTCGGGCGCCGGTGCGTTGCAGCGGATCCAGTTGTATAGACGGCTGAGAACCACCAACGGTTTGTACAACGTGAAGAAATGGTAGGGCAAGATCATGGAAATCGTGGGGGTCATCCTCGTCGGCGGGAGGGGCGAGCGGGCGCGACCGATCACGGTGAAGGCCCAGGGCTACCTCCGGTCCAAGGCGGCCATGAGCTTCTGCGGGCGCCGGCTGGTCGTCTGGCTGATCGAGACGCTGAAGGCCCAGGGGGTGCGGCAGTTCTTCGTCATAGCCCAGGGCAAGGAGAACCGCTACCAGACCAAGACCCTGGTCGGCTACGGTGACGACTTCGACGTCACCATCCGGTTCTCCCGGGTCCGCCATGACCACCTGAACACCGGCAGCGCCGACGCCACGCTGCGCAGCCTCGAATACTGGGGTATCGACACCCCGGCGCTGCTGGTGCCGGCCGACTCGCTGTTCGACTTCTCGCTGCCGGCGATGCTCGACGACCACCGGTCCAGCGGGGCGCTGTTCACCGTGGCGGCGATGGCCCGGGCGCCGGTGGAGGTCGCCGGCAAGTACGGGGTGATGGTCACCGACGAGGCCGGCCGGGTGAGCCGGTTTGTCGAGAAGCCAAGCCTCGCCGAGCTGCGGCGGGGGTTTGGTGCCGGCAGGCCGGGCGGGGCTCCGGTGCCTCCGGCGGGCACGTTCTCGACCAACGCCGGGATGTACCTGATGGACTCGCAGGCCATGCGCAAATACGCCGAGGAACCGGAGCTGCGCCGGATGCGTGAGCGCCGGCTCGATTTCGGGATGGACCTGCTGCCCTGGGCGGTCGACCGCGGGCTGGCGGTGTACACCCACCAGGTCGACCACACCGGAGACCTGGGCACCGTCGTCGACTATCTCGACACGATGGTCGGGTTGCTGCGCGGGGCGTTCGGCACGGTCGGCGGCCTGCTGGGCGAGCCGTGGGACAGGGAGCGGCGGATCTGGGTCCCGCCGGAGACGCTGCAGTTCCGGGACGAGGCCTCCGGGATGTCGCTGGAGGAGAAGCTGGAGCAGGGTTTGGTCGTCCTCGGCAACAACGTGCGGCTGGGCCGCTACGTCGAGGTCGGACCGGAGACCCGGATCGCCGACTCCAACATCGACGACGGCGTCGACATCGGACCGGAGGTCACCATCGAGCGCACCGCGATCCGGGACGGGGCGATGGTGGGCGCCGGAGCCCGGCTGTCGTCGGCTTACCTGGGGTCGATGGCGGAGATCCGCTCGACGCTCGAGCGGCCGACTGTCCTGGAGGACTACGTGGCCATCGGCGACGAGACGGTGGTGTCCGCCGGGGCCCGTCTGGCGGGCAGGATCAGCGTGTTTCCCCGCCTCAAAATCCCCGCCGGGGCGGCGATCCCAGCCGGCACCGAGCTCAGGGATGCCGTCAGCGTGCTGGCCTGTCTTTGAGGTTCTGCCCTCGGGCGGTATGCCCGGGGGCAGCCCGTATACTGCTGGTGGGCCGGCTGCTGAGGAGGCGGGGCTTGGGGAGATCGCTGGTACTGAATGCCACCGACGAGCCTCTGTGTATCGTCCCCTCCCGGCGCGCAGTGGTGCTTGTCCTCAAGTCCAAGGCTGAGGTCGTCGCGGCAAACGGGGTCGCCTTTCACTCCGAGAAGCTCGACATGCCCGTCCCCTCGGTGGTACGGCTGACCTACTTCGTCAAGGTGCCCTACCGGGCGCGGGCCACCTTGTCCCGCCGGGCGGTGTTCATCCGCGACAGCTTCGAGTGCCAGTACTGCGGGGCCGCCGCCGAGAACGTCGACCACGTGATGCCCCGTTCCAAGGGCGGGGCGCACACCTGGGAAAACGTCGTGGCCTCCTGCCGGCGGTGCAACTCGCACAAAGAGAACCGGACCGCGGCCGAGGTGGGACTGAAGCTGCGCCGGATCCCGAAGGCGCCGAAGGGGAACCACTTCCTGGTGGTCGCCGCCGGCAAGCCGGATCCCACCTGGGAGCCGTATCTGGGGGCGCTGGGGGCACTCGATACCGCGTAGCATCTGTAGCTAACGGACCGTGCGGACGGCGGGCTCCGGCTTGGCGTCGGGCCGGAATCGGGCCCAGGGATTCAGTGTTTAATGAACCATGGTCCCCAACGACCGCAGCGGGCTTGACTTGAGTCCCGGCAGCCCGCCGGGCATCGAGCCCCGCGCCGACATCGAGTCGACGCAACCGCTGCCGGTCATCACTCCCGAATCCGCGCCCCTGCCCGCCCCGGGCCGCCCCGCAGCCCGGCGCAGCGGAGCCGTCCGGCGGGATCCTCGATCCGCCGCGGCGGGGGCGTACCCGGCGCCTCCGGGCGCTGAGGGCGCCCGCCGCGAGGTGCGCGAGCCCAGGGAGCCCCGCGACCCCACTCGGGTCGTCCGCAAGGGGGTCAAGGCAATGCTCTCCCGGCTGCGCCTGCTTCCGGTCGGGCCGACCCCGAAGGAGATCGATCACATCGTCCGCGAGGTCAAGGCCCACCACCCCAAGGCGGACGTCCGCGAGATGGTGCGGGCCTACGAGCTGGCCCGGGTTGCCCACGAGGGGCAGTACCGCAAGTCCGGGGAGATGTTCATCGAGCACCCGATCGGGGTCGCCAGCATCCTTGCCCGGCTCGGCATGGACGCGACGACAATCGTCGGTGCGCTGCTCCACGACGCCGTCGAGGACACCGACCTCGAGCTGAGTGACATCGAGCAGTCGTTCGGCTCCGAGGTCGCCGAGATCATCGATGGGCTGACCAAGCTGGACAAGCTGCAGTTCCGGTCCAAGGAGCAGGAGCGGGCCGAGAACCTGCGCAAGATGATCGTGGCGATGGCCAAGGACCTCCGGGTCCTGATCATCAAGCTGGCCGACCGCCTCCACAACATGCGCACCCTCGGCGCGTTGGCCCCGGCGAAGCGGGAGCTGATCGCCACCGAGACGCTGGAGATCTACGCGAAGCTTGCCGACCGGCTCGGCATGCAGCCGATCAAGGCCGAGCTCGAGGACCTGGCGTTCCAGAACCTGCACCCGAAGGCCTACGAGGAGATCGCCCAGATGGTGGCCCAGCGCCAGCCGGAGCGGGAGGTCTACCTGCAGACAGTCGTCGACGAGGTGCAGGCCCGGCTGCGTGACGTCCGCGTGCGGGCGTTCGTCTCCGGCCGGCCGAAGCACTTCTATTCGATCTACGAAAAGATGACCGGCCGCGGCCGGGAGTTCGACCAGATCTTCGACCTGGTGGGCGTCCGGATCATCGTCGAGTCCGAGCGGGACTGCTACGCCGCACTCGGCGCCATCCATTCGCTGTGGAAGCCGGTGCCCGGGCGGTTCAAGGACTACATCGCGATGCCCAAGTTCAACCTGTACCAGTCACTGCACACCACGGTGATCGGCCCGGAGGGCAAGCCACTGGAAGTGCAGATGCGGACCCGGGAGATGCACCGGACGGCGGAGTGGGGCGTGGCCTCGCACTGGCGCTACAAGGAGGACGCCCGCGCCGATAAGGGCGGCAAGCCCGGGCTCGCCAACGAAGAGCAGGCTGCCTGGATGCGCCGGATGCTCGACCTGCAGCAGACCGAGGACGACCGGGAGTTCCTGGACACGCTCAAGCTCGACCTGTTCGCCGGGGAGGTCTTCGTCTTCACGCCCCGGGGCGACATCGTCCAGCTCCCGAAGGGCGCCACGCCGGTCGACTTCGCCTACGCCATCCACACCGAGGTCGGCCACGCCTGCGCCGGGGCGCGGGTCGACGGGCGGCTGGTGCCGCTGGACCACCAACTCTCCTCGGGCGAGACGGTGCAGATCGTGACCTCGAAGACGTCGACCGGGCCGAGCCGGGACTGGCTCAACGTCGTCGTGACCCCCCGGGCGCGCACCAAGATCCGGCAGTGGTTCACGAAGGAGCGCCGGGAGGAGGCGATCGCCGTTGGCAAGGACGCCGTCGCCAAGGCGATCCGCCGGGCGGGCCTGCCGCTGCAGCGGATCCTGGCCGACGGGGAGCTGGGCAAGATCGCCACCGAGCTGCGCTTCGCCTCGACGGATGCCTTCTACGTGTCGGTCGGCGAAGGCCGGACGTCACTGCGGTCGGTCGTCGCCCGGCTGCTCCGCCACCAGGTCGAGCCGCTGGTCGAGGAGCCCGCGGCCCCGACCCCGGCGCGGGCGAGACCGACGACAACCGACGGGGTGATCGTCGAGGGCGTCGACGACGTGCTGGTCAAGCTCGCCCGGTGTTGCATGCCGGTGCCGGGGGACCCGATCGTAGGCTTCATCACCCGGGGCCGGGGCATCTCCGTACACCGGGCCGACTGCACGAACATCGAGGTCTCGCTGGAGCGGGAGCGGTTGATCGATGTCGCCTGGAACACCCGGGCGACCGGGCTGTTCCCGGTGTCGATCGGGGTCGAGGCACTCGACCGGCCGAAGCTGCTGCGCGACGTCTCGACGGCGATCTCGGAGTACGGGGTCAACATCTCGGGGGTTTCGTCGACGACGGCCCGGGGCATCGCCCAGTTCCGGTTCACCGTGGGCCTGGTCGATCCGGCGTCGCTCGATTCCATCCTCAACGGCGTGCGCCGGGTGGAGTCGGTCTACGACGCGTTCCGGGTGACGCCGGGGCGGGCCTAGCCTTCCAAAGCCTTTTCGGGTGCGGCTGGTCCTGCAGCGGGTGAGCTCGGCGTCGGTGTCGGTTGACGGCTCGGTTGTGGCCGCTATCGGGCCCGGGCTGGTCGTGCTGGCCGGGGTCGGACCTTCGGACACCCCCGCCGCGGCCGAGCGCCTGGCGGGCAAGGTAGCGGCGCTGCGGATCTTTCCCGATGGCGGCGGCAAGATGAACGTGTCGGTGCTGGATGCCGCGGGGTCGTGTCTCGTCGTCTCCCAGTTCACCCTCTACGGCGACGCCCGGAAGGGGACCCGTCCCTCCTTCGCCGGGGCGGCTCGGCCGGAGTTGGCGGTGCCGGTGCTGTCGGCGTTTGCCGGAGCCTTGCGGGGGGTCGGGGTGCCGGTCGAGGAGGGCGTGTTCGGGGCACACATGGAGGTCGCCCTGGTCAACGACGGCCCGGTGACGATCCTGATGGAAGGCTGAGCGCTCGACTACTTGGTGTTGGCGGCTTCCTTCGCCTCGGCGACGATCTTGTCGACCAGGTGCGGCGGCACTTCCTCGTAGTGCGAGTGTGCCATCCGGAAGGTCCCCTGCCCCCCGGTCATCGAGCGTAGGTCGATGGCGTACCGGGCGACCTCGGCCATCGGCACCTTGGCCTTGACGATCTGGTGTCCCCCGACCGCCTCGGTGCCCTGGATGCGGCCCCGCTTGGCGTTGAGGTCGCCCATGATGTCGCCCAGGTAGGCGTCAGGGACGACGACCTCCAGGTCCATGATCGGCTCCAGCAGCACCACGCCAGCCGACATGGCAGCCTCCTTGAACCCCATCCCTCCGGCCAGCTGGAAGGCCAGGTCGGAGGAGTCGACCGGGTGGAACTTGCCATCGTCCAGGGTGACCTTGACGTCGACGACCGGGTAGCCGGCCAGCACCCCTTCGGTCAGGGTCTTGTCGATACCCTTCTGCACCGACGGGATGAACTGGTTGGGGATCGCCCCGCCGACGATCTTGTCGACGAACTCGAAGCCGGATCCCCGCTCGCCGGGCTCGACGACGACGTGGGCGATGGCGTACTGCCCGTGGCCCCCGGTCTGCTTCACGTGGCGGCCGAGCGCCTGGGCCGGCCTGGCGACGGTCTCCCGGTAGGGGATCCGCAGCGGCAACTCGGCGACGTCGACCCCGAACTTGCGGTGCAGGCGGTCGAGGGTCACGTCGAGGTGCGCCTCGCCGGTGCCCCAGAGCAGCGTCTGGTGGGTCTCGGCATTGCGTTCGACCTGCAGCGCCGGGTCCTCCTCCTGGAGCCGGGCGAGGCCGGTCATCAGCTTGTCCTCGTCGCCCTTGGTCTTGGGGGCGATCGCCTTGGCCAGTGCCCGGTCCGGGGCTTCGAGCGGCGCGTAGACGATCGGGTCCCCCTTGTCGGTCAGGGTGTCGCCGCTGGTGGTGTGGGCGAGCTTGGCGACCGCCGCGATGTCGCCGGCGGGCACCTCGGTCAGCGGGACCTGGGTCTTGCCGCGGAGGGTGAAGACCTGCCCGACGCGCTCGTCGCTGGCGTTGGTGGCGTTGAACAGCGGGCTGTCCGGGTGCAGCGTGCCCGAGCAGACCCGGAACAGCGAGATCCGCCCGACGTAGGGGTCGGAGACGGTCTTGAACACGAACGCCGACAGCGGGGCGGTCGGGACCGGCTCCCGCCGGGAGGTGCCGTCGGCGGAGGTGGCCGCCCCCCGGGCCGCAGGCGACCGGCCCTCCTCGACGATGAAGTCGGCGAGCCGGTCGACGCCGATCAGCCGGGTCGCCGAGCCGGCCAGGACCGGGAACACCGAGCCGGCGAGCAGGCCCTTGCTCAGGCCCTCGGCGATCTCCGGGCGGGTGATCTCGCCGCCGTCGAGGTAGCGCTCGAGCAGTTCGTCGTCGGACTCGGCAACCGACTCGACGATCTGCAGGTGCAGCCGGTCGGCCTCCTCCAGCGCGGCGCCGGAGAGCTCCGCCGGTGACGACGTGCCCGAGGAGTCGTAGTGGTAGGCCTTCTCCTCCAGGACGTCGACGATGCCATGGAGATCGTGCTCCTCACCGAGGGGCAGGTCGACCGGGGCGAAGCCGCCGCCGAGCTTCTCGGTCAGCTCGGCGAGTGTGCGGCTGAACGACGCCCGCTCCCGGTCCAGCTTGTTGATGAAGATCAACCGCGGCAGCTTGAGCTTGCCCGCCAGGCCCCACAGGATCTGGTGCTGAACCTGCACGCCCTCGACCGCGGAGAGCACGAATACCGCCAGGTCGATCACCCTGAGCGCCGCCTGCGCCTCCCCGATGAAGTCGGCGTAGCCGGGGACGTCGACGATGTTGATCTTGTGGTTGTGCCATTCGATCGGGGCCAGGGCCAACGACACCGAGAGCTGTTTCTTGATCTCCTCGGGCTCGTAGTCGGCGACGGTGTTGCCGTCCTCGATCCGTCCCATGCGCGTGGTGGCACCGGACAGGAACACCAGTGCCTCGGCGAGCGAGGTTTTGCCTGTCCCCTGGTGCCCGAACAGCCCGACGTTGCGGATCGCTTCCGGCGGATACGCCTTCATGGCTCCGGGGATTCTATATTCATTGGCTATGTACTCCGAGTTCGCGTGCTAGCCAGCCACCTGCGGGCGCCGATCAACCGGATCGCCCACCCCCTCGGCCGGGCGGTTGCCCGCACCGGCATCACGGCCAACGCCGTGACGCTGCTCGGCGTGGTGCTGGTCACCGCCGGCACGCTCATCTTCTGCAGCGGCCGGCTGGTGCTCGGGGCGGCGGCGGTCAGCGTCGGAGGGATCCTGGACATGGTCGACGGTGCCGTCGCCAAGGTCACCCATACCGCCTCGACCTTCGGGGCGTTCCTCGACTCGTCGACCGACCGGCTGTCCGACGGGATCCTGTTCGCCGGCGTCGCCTGGTACCTGGTGGAGCATCCCAACGCCGGCATCCGGTTGGAGCTGTCGGCCTCGCAGGTGCTCGTTCTGGCGCTGGCGGTGCTGATGCTCGGCTTTCTGACCTCCTACATCAAAGGCCGGGCCGAGGCGCTCAAGTTCGAGTGCAACGTGGGCATCGCCGAGCGGGGCGAGCGGGTGTTCATCATGGCCGTCTCGATGTACTTCAACGTCATGGTGCCCGCCCTGGTGCTGCTGTTCTTCCTCTCGGCGCTGACCGTGGGGCAGCGCTTCGTGCACGTGTACCTACAGGCGAAGCGGTCATAGACGGGTCCTCTGCGGCCGATGGCCGCCCGGCCCGCGGCGGGGCGCCCGCCGGGCCGTTCGAGAACGGGGTGCCCCTCGGCCTGCGCTACTACGGCTTCCGCGCCGGGGCGTGGCTCGCCGAGCGGCTGCCGCCCCGGCTGACCGACGCCGGGGCCGACTTCGGGGGCCGGTGCGCCTACCGGGCGTCGTACCGCAAGCGGGATCTGGTGCGCCGGAACCTGGCCCGGGTGGTCGGCGAGGGGCCGGGCCTTGACCGCACCGTCGAGGAGGCCTACCGCTCCTACGCCCGGTACTGGCTGGAGACCTTCCGGCTCGGCCGGTACAGCCGCGAGGATCTGCTGAAAATGGTTTATGCGACTAACGAGGAGATCGTCGATCGAGCCCTCTCCTCGGGCACCGGGCTGATTGTGGTGCTGCCGCACTTCGGATTTTACGACCTGCTCGGGGCCTGGGCGGGGGCGAAGGGCTACCCGCTGACGACGGTCGCCGAGGTGCTGAGGCCGCGGGTGCTGTTCCAATGGTTTGCCGACATCCGGGAGCGCACCGGTATGACCATCCTGCCGGCGACGCCGGGGACCCAGGCGCTCAGGGGCCTGCTGCGGGCACTGGGCCGGGGGGAGGTCGCCGCCCTGGTGGCCGACCGGGACCTGACCCGGCGAGGGCTGGACGTCGAGTACTTCGGCGAGCGCACGACCGCTCCGATCGGCCCCGCGTTGATCGCCGCCCGGACCGGGGCACCGATGGTGGCGGTCGGGTTCTACCAGGTGGCGTCGCGCAAGGGGGTCGAGCGGTTCCGCTGCGAGATCACGCCGGTGCCCTACGAACGGACCGGAGACGAGAACGTCGACCTGGAGTCCATCGCCCAGGCGATCGCCACCGCCCTCGAGCAGGTCGTCCGCTCCGCGCCGGAGCAGTACCACCTGTTCTCGCCCAACTGGCCCTCCGACGAGTCCGGGTTGCCGCCGCGGGGCCGGCGCGGGCGGGGGGCTGCTGCGCCTGCGCCTGGGCCTGGGCCGGATGCCGAGGCTGCGCCCGGCCCCTCCGTGCCATCTGACCTGGCTGCGCCGGCTGGTGCGGAACCGGAGCCTCCTGAGCTTCCGGGGCCGGCCGGGCCGGAACCGGCCGGGCCGTCGGCCGGGCCGTGAAGGTCGGCATCGTCTGCCCCTACGACTGGTCGTACCCGGGCGGGGTCCGGAGCCACATCCTCGGCCTGGCAGAGGCGTTGCCCTCGGTGACCGGGGGGTCGATCACGGCCGAGATCCTGGCCCCCGCCTCGAAGCCGGAGCCGGGGATCTGGGCCGCGGGCAGGACGGTGGGGATCCCGGCGAACGGTTCCGTCGCCCGGCTGTGCTTCGGCCCAGGCCCTGCCCGCCGGGTGGCGGAGCGGGTTCGCCGTGGGGACCTCGACCTGCTGCACCTCCACGAGCCCGGGTCGCCGAGCATCTCGCTGCTGGCGCTGCGGGCGGCCCAGGTACCGGCGGTGGCGACCTTCCACGCCAGCGCCGAGAAGAGCGCCGGGTACGCCGTGGCCCGCCCGCTCCTGGGCCGGGTGCTGGACCGGCTCTCGGTGCGGATCGCGGTGTCGGCGGCGGCCCGCTCGCTGGTGGGCCGGTACTTCCCGGCGCCGTACCGATTGATCCCGAACGGCGTGCCGGTAGCCCGCTTCGCGGGAGCGTTCCCGGACTCGGAGCTGGCTGGGCTGAAGCCGTTCGTGCTGTTCGTGGGGAGGGCCGAGCCCCGGAAGGGGTTCGGGGTGCTCCTGGCGGCGGTCGAGCGGCTGCGCGGGAGCGGCGTCGACGTGCGGATGGTGACGACGGGGAACCCGGAGGGGGTGCCGCAGTGGGTCGTGCAGCTGGGGCGAGTCGAGGACGACCGGCTGCCCGGCATCTACGCCGCCGCCGACGTCTACTGCGCCCCGTCGCTGGGCGGGGAGTCGTTCGGCATCGTGCTGGTGGAGGCGATGGCGGCGGGGACCCCGGTGGTGTGCTCCGATCTGCCCGGCTACCGGGAGGCGGCCGGCGCGGCGGCCCGTTTCGTTCCGCGAGACGACCCGGTGTTGCTTGCGGCGGCCCTCGGTGAGCTGCTGGCCAACCCGCCGGCCGCTGCGGCTCTGGTGGAAGCGGGCCGGAAGCGGGCGGCCGAACTGGACTGGCGGGTGTTGGCCTCCGAGATCGCCGGGTGCTACCGGCAGGCGACCGAATCCTAACCTAACGCTGGCAGTTTGGGCTGGTTGACCGCGTTGGAGCCCAGTGGAGCCGAATCGACCAAAGGCGGAGTCAGGTCCGGCGAAGTTTTCCCGCACTTGCGCCCTGAGGGCTTGGTGCCACGCCATGATCGGGCTGCTCATCAAGATGCGGGACGTCTGCCCGGAGGCTGCCGACGCCTCGTGATTCAATCGAGGAATCATTTGTCGAGCAGCTGCCCACTGGCCTTCGATAAATACGCCTTGGGCGATGTCGCACCCTGCATGGATCCTGAAATCAGGCAGCTTTCAGCTCTGCAGCCAGTCGTCGCAGGCCGTAGGTTGCGTTCATTCCGGCGAGGGCAGCCGCGCGATCTATGTCCTCTTCGATCACCTCCGTTGAGAGCATGAGCGAGAACCTCTGCACTTCCAGTCGACGGCTGAGGAGGTAATGCCATGTGTTCGCGCCGATGGCCCGGCCCGTAGGAGTCCGCCGCCCGCCGCCATCCCCGAAGTGAACGAACTGGTCCTCGAGCAGGAGGTCGAGAGGGTGCTGGCCGTTCTCGAACGCCCCAGTGCAAAATGAACACTCGCAATATCGCTCTGCGTAAGTGCGGTCATCAAGCGACCCTCCAAGTTCCCGGGCGTTTTCGAATGTGGCGGTACGCCGCAATCCGGGCACATAAGTACGGCAGGAGCGAAGCCCGCCACGTCCGGTCTCGATCGGGTCGCCGTTGTCCACCCAACCCAAATGGTGCGCCATAGCCGAGATTCCTAGACCGTGAAGAGCGCCGATAGCATAGCCCCCGTGCAGATGTGCAACTGGAACACCGCGCCTGGCCAGCGCCGCGGTAAGACGAAGTAGTTGGGTGAGAATCTTCGGATCCGCTAGAAGCGTGGCCTCGCTGACACCTGGGGTCCAGACGAGATAGGAGTTGACGCGGTCGGTGGGGAGGTTGTTCAACAGGCTGTCTAAGCTCCGTCGCTGGAGCAGCCGCCTCAGGGGGACGATAACCGGCACGGCGAAGGAAGCCTGTGCGACCTCCGCGCTCGCCTCCGCGAGGAGTTGGTTGACATGGTCTTCAGCGGGCGACGCGGCCATCAGCGCCGGCGCAATGACCCTGGCGGGTCGTAGCTCCAAGTTCTGTTCGAGGCTGAAGAGATCTAGCTGGGTCGGCTCCTCGACAAGGCGGTTCCACTGGTAATCGATGACGTTTCGCGCGATGAGCCGCCACGACGCCTCGCTTCTTACCAAATCGACAAGCGGTCCGCTCCCAAACTGGACGTCTGTCCCCCTCCCATACATAGCAACGAGTCGCTTATAATTCTGTTTCGTATTCCCTTTGTCGTTTCGTAATGAGTCCGGGGACTGGAAGCGAGTGAGCATAGGGTCAATGCTGAAAGGGAGTCCTGTCTTGCGAAGGACCGTAGTGGTGCTGTGGGGACTGTTCTCGATCTGGTTCGCGTTGACTAGCACCTCGTCCATCAGGCCTGGTCGTATGAAGGTGAGATCCTCCGTCCTGCGGACTCGGACAATATGATGAAGTGGTAGGCGGTCTGCGATCATCCTGAACGCCGCTTCGCCCTACGTCGGTCCACCTGGTCGCGGATCAACGACTTCTCGGTGTACTTCGGGAACTCCTCGTAGACGCGCTCGATGAGTTCTGGGGTATCCCATTCAGCTCGAATAGAATATATGTAATTATAGAGTTGCTCGTATGCATCCCCGGAGTGGCGGAGTCTTTCAGCTACCTCATGGCCCTGGTCGTTCAGCGCGAACAACTCACCTTCAGGCTGTTCCCGAGGTCCAGAGCGCTCTAGCACTGTCGACGCCATCTCTGCGAAGCTCGGCGGACCAACGGCCGCGGGCTCAGCACCTCGCAGAAACCCGGCCAGCCGTAAGGCGTCAGCCGCGTCGCTCACCTCTTCACTGAACGGCCCGAAGTTGTAGGCGTAGAAACGTGATTTCTGCAATAGGAGCTTCTGTTCGACCACAAAAAGAAGCTTCTGGAGCCTAGTCGCGCCCCGCACTGCATTCTGGCCGCGCTTGTCGGCCGAATGGAGGAGTAGGACCATCAACTCCTTCATGGGAGGCAACTGCTCTCGCGCTGGGACGAGCCCAAGCTTCTCCTCCTCGAGCCTGAGCGTGGCCTCGATCCACCCCCGCGCCAAGCGGTGGTAGGGAGAGCGAAGCTCGTCTGCTCTGGCCTTGAGATCGTCAAGGATGTCCTGATCGAGCTTGATGTTTAGTTGTTCGGCCAGGGGCTCGCCGAGTTCGATGACAGTCGCCACTCCTCCCGGCGTGCGCAGCCCGCGCACGATCCATGACCGGACCATCGTGTGGTACGGCAGGGACAGAGCATCTGCGACCTGCCTGATCCGACCGAGCACGCTAGCTGGGAGGCGGAGGGTCACCTGCGCGCTCTTCCGGCGCGGGACGAGGGGTGGGGCCTCAGGAAGAGATTCCCAATCGGCTGACCAGTCGTGATCAAGAAGAGACTCCCAGTTCCCCTGGCTCATCGCGCGTTCCTGCGGTAGGTCCGGCGCTCATCGCGGGTCATCTCGGGAGCGCTGTAGACGCGGACCACACTGCCTGGCTTCTGCTCGTAAACAAGCAGAAGCATCCTCCCGCCGTCCGTGATCCCGAGCATCAGCAACGCCTCACCGCTTCGGCGCTTCGTGTGGGGGTTTGAGAAGCACTGTTCAGCCTCGAGGGCCGAGACGTTGTGGTTAGCGAGCAACTTGTCCTCGTTCGCCTCATCCCACTCGAACTCTGGCCGCTGCCGACCATCGCGTTTGGACACCCTCCGATGCGCCCAATCACCGCGAATCCGAGGGATAGTATGGCAAAACTGTTTGTCGCCTCACCCCGAAAGCATATCGTATATGGCCGGGATATACACCGGGCCCTCTAGTCGGTCCATCTGCTCCTGGCACGTCGGACATTATTGAGCGCTCTGGTTCGGGTGGGATCTTTGCGAAGTGGCGGGCAGCCGGCCGAGTTGGAAGGAGGGACGTTGCGCAGCGGGCGGTGACATCGCATTTGGCAGCTGGCGAGGTCGCCTCGACGGGTCGGGAGGAAGTCCATGTCCTCAAACGCGAGCGCCAAACCCTACTCCCAATGTAACTGTTCAGGTCCCCGGCTCCCCCGGTGGAACCGATGCCCCAGAATGCTTGT